>JABGPX010000331.1:0-6013 GCA_018644745.1 Spirochaetales bacterium | reverse complement strand
TAGGAAATCTGAGGCCTTCCGCGTAATTTCATTTGTCTTGAGTGCGAGTTCACCGGCAACGCCGTCAGTTCTGCCCGTCCAGTAGATGGTTCCCGCGTCTGAAAGGGAGTCTGCAATCTCTCCGGGAATAACCTTCAGGAGGGTTTCCTCGAACAAATCGCCGATCCTGTTCAGATCCGGCAGCTCTTTTCCGTTCTTCAATCTGAAAAGCAGATCGTAATAAAGGGCTTGCTCTACGACTGTCTTTGTCGCCGCGACCGCCTTTTCAGGGCCCGAAGCGAGGACATAGCTGTCATCGGTCTTTCGGCCGATCGGAGAATCCGCCGATCCTACCACCGCGAATGTTCCTGTAATGGAGTCTTGATCAAGTGCATCCAAAAGCATTACTACCTCACGGGTGCGCCCTGAGTTGGAGGCTGCGAATACGGTCGTACCGCTGAAATCGTAATCCAGAGCCTGAATCGCGCCTTCGATGGTAATCGTCTGCGGATAACCATAGCGCAGTCCGTCATATCTTACCTTACCCGCTGGAAGCAGGCGGGATGAGCCTTCACCTGTAAGGAAAACCGGTCCGCTGCCAAGTATGCTTGTATGGTTTCGAATGGTTTCAATATCCATACCGCGAATAATATCCGCGGTCTCCAACATCTCTTTAACCAGATTGAATCGGGTGTATTTTTCAATTGCAGGGTTCATAATAAAGTTTCTCCTTTCTCTAAAACTAGATATTCGCTCTGATATATGCAAGCGCCGCATATTCAGGCCGCGGACCGATGAGAGGCTGGAGATAATCCAAGAACTCTGTAGTTACGTCCATTCCGCTCTCACTTATAAACTCATCGGGCATCGGTTTGGTCTGCCGCGCCACATCGCCGAGAGGCACGGTGCCCAATTTGGTTTCGTATGGCTTATCAGAAGCACGCTCGATGGTAACCATAACACCGGAATTCCCGGAAAGAGCCAATTCTACCGCTTCTTCACCGCATCGAAATGCTTCAATTCTGTCTATCTCACTCACCCGGTCATCCGCGCACATAGACAATGATTCGGTGATCTGAAACTCTCCTCTAAAGCCGGTCTCTGCAGTGATCAATCCGTGCAGATTAAGAGCTGCACTTGAGCCGCCCATCGCGCCGAACTCAACGTTGGAAAAATTATCCGTCGTTGCGGATGAAGATATGGGATTCCCGTTGTCCCAAAGCGCACCTTCGCCGACAACCACGTAAGCAAATCCATGGGTATCCGCGGCAGTTTTTACGCTATCGAGCAGCACATCCCGGCTTATCGGGCGTTCAGGAAGCAGGATAATATGAGGTGCGCCTCCCTCCCTGTCCCTCGCCAATGCGGAGGAGGCGGCAAGCCACCCCGCGTCCCGTCCGACAGTCTGGTGCACGACAAACCTGTCGACTCTCTGCATGTCACAGGAAAGCAGACCGGCCTGGGTTACTGAAAGTGTGGTGTATCTCGCTGCGGATGGATATCCGGGAGTATGGTCTGTGCCGAAAAGATCGTTGTCGACGGTTTTGGGTATTCCTACGCCTGAGAGTTCATAACCTCGGGAAGCCGCGTACGCTTCAATACGGTGAATGGTATCCATTGTATCATTGCCGCCGATCATAAAAAGAAACCGAATGTTCAATTTCTCGAGCAAACTAAATACTTTCGGGAGATCATCTTCAATGAGTTTGTATCTGCACGAGCCGAGAGCCGAAGACGGTGTCTTCATAAGAAGCTCGAGCCGGGATCGGTCCTCCTTCCCGAGATCGACAATCTCATGATTCATAAATCCTTCCACGCCGTATCGCATTCCAAATACTTTATCAATGCGCGGCGAGCTTAGCGCGGTAGAGATAGCGCCATAGAGACTTGCGTTTATAACCGACGTCGGGCCTCCAGACTGACCGATAAGGGCATTTCCCTTCATCCTAGTTCCTCCTGTAATTGTGACTCAATTTACGAGCTCATCATTTTTTATAAAAAAACCGTTCCCGAATGCACGGGAACGGTTATATATGGTTACAGAAGGATAGTCTACTTTCCGCTTAGATAACCGGTTCGCAGGTCTTTGAGGGATGTTAGGAGTTCGTCGACCTTCTCCATGACTTTGACCTCTTTGTCGAAAAGAGATTTTGACTGACGTACGATGTTGGGGGACAACGCGGGGAGTTGAACCGCAGCGAACTCTTTTACATTGATTCTCTTTATCGTAGATCCCTTTTCCAACTTCGAGATAATTTTCATTCCAAATGACGATTTAAGATATTCGAGCAGAGCTATTGCATTGTCTTGTTTATCATCTTTGAATCTGATTGCGAGCAGGCTAATATTAGCCATCCAATCTCCGGCAAAAGAAGCGGGAACAACCCCTACTCTTCCGACAGTTCCCTGAATCGACATTAGTACGTCAAAAGGCTGAAGTTTGTATTTCTTTATAGACTCAAATTTGTCTTTTGATAAATTGATTACATCAGGCACGCTACTGATAAAACCAGCTTCGGGTAAATCAACTATTGAAACAACACGAACCTTCTTTCCGCCTTTTACTGCTTTTTCATCTCTTACTCCAGGCGGAAGCCTGAGTAGATTTGCGGAATCGGTCAATCTGCCGGATGAGGAACTCGCTGCGGGCTTCGCAGCCGTTTTCTTTACCGCCGGCTTCGCGGCAGCCTTAGGCGCGGCTTTCGCTGTGGCCTTGGTTGCGGTCTTCGCCGCTGGTTTCTTCGCGGCCGGTTTCTTCGCTACTGGTTTCTTCGCTACTGGTTTCTTCGCGGCCGGTTTCTTCGCGGCCGGTTTCTTCGCAGCCGGTTTCGTCGCTTTTTTGGCGGCGGTTTTGGTCTTTGCCATTATTGGTCTCCTTGAAATGTAATATCTTATATGATTTTGAGATGTAGGCTACAATATTCATAATAAGCAACAAAAAGTCAAGCATATGCCGAATCGAATCGCGATTGGAAGCATAAGACAAAATGGAGTATTAGAATTTGGATTTTGGGCTTTGGCTATGTATATTCATCACCAGATCAATGGGGAGAAGCATATGCAAACTGGTATATTTTATGTGAAGTTGAAAGAAAATATAGATCCTGCGGAACAAGGAGAGAACCTGGCCGGCCGAATCGAGTATCTCCGAAAGGCTTTTTCAGAAAAGAAGCCGTATCCTGTGCTTGCGGTAGAATTTCGTGAAGTCAACAAGACGAAGCAAACTTTTTACCACATGCCGACGGAAGATAATGAGCTCAAGTGGTTCTCTTCGGACTACTTTCTCTTCGCGAGAGATTAGGAATCAGCGGTATAACAGCTCGAAAGGCCTAATAGGGCCTCGCGGTAGAATTGACCATCGACCGCAGCAGATCGACCCGTTCCGGCTTTGTGTCAAAACTGACTATACCACAGCCGAAAATGAAACCTGAGTAACTGCCGCACGTCTCAATAACCTTCTCAATAGCTGCCAGAAGCTCAGCTTCGGAACCGTTTTCCAGAAGTTTCGGTGAGATACTTGCCCGAAGCAGGGTGCTGCCGCGTCGGCAGAGGTCTACATAGGCACGCTGATCCGAATTGGAATCCGCGAGCAAAAGTGAGGTTCCCGTATCAACCAAAAGAGAAGCAATCGGTGTGGTATCTCCTCCACAGATGAGGGCCACGTTATTCTGTCCAAGATCTTTGATACCGGCGATCATTTTCTTCTCAGAAGGAAAGACGTACTGCTCGTACATTGCCGGTGACAAAAGCGGTGGAGCAATCCAGGATTCGTTTATCGAAATACCCAGCCCGCGATTAATAAACGCCTTAGCAAACCCAAGTCCCACGTCCATTGCGAAAGACAGCAGTTTATTGGCGAAATCGAAATCAGTCATCAAATCGACTATGAAATTTTCAAATCCTCGTAAGATAGCGGCCAAGGTGAACGGTCCGACAACCGCGCCATTTACGATAACTTCAGCGCCGACCTCCCGGTGGATACGCTCCGTCGCGCTCAGCATCATCGGCATCCGCGCGGCGTTTTCAGGATCCGGAATACTCAGATTGTCCAAATCCGCGGGATTTTCGAGCAGCACTTCTTTGATCGACGGGAGTTCATTGCTGCGGTAATAATCTACCGCGGCTCCGAGGGCCTCACATTCGATATTATAGATATCAAGGCCGACGGAAATAAGGTCATGGCGATACCGGCGATAGCAGGCGAGCTGGCCCTCCACAAGAAGATCCTCGTCAGCCGCCAAATCAGACGGTGTTTTTCCGATAAAACGCGCCGCATGTTCATAAATCGTGGGTATAAACGGTATTCTGTCCGGGACGCGGTGCTCGCCCATGGTCATAAATAATTCTCTTCCGGTCATATTCTCAATCCTTGTTCAGGCTTTCAAGCTTGAAGCCTGAGAGAAATTCGCATCCCCGGGTGAATACTCCCTCGGAGCCGAAACCTCCTGCCTTTGTAACTAAAGGCATACCATTCATTGGCCCGCCCCGGATAGTTCCCGCAGGAACAAACGGCTCTACCTCTTGGATGATATCTATACCCTGCGCGGCGAGGCCGGTACAGACAGACATAGCTGTTTCGCCCCCGGCTGCCATAATTCCGGCGGTAGCGCCGCGATCTCTCCTTTCCATCAAGCCGGAGACTGCTTCGGTAATAAAATTCTGTATTAATCGGCTTTCTTCCGCAGCTTGATCAGACTCGCTTGAAATCTCTTCCCTGTCTCCAGCGCTGTCGATGATTACATGCTTTCCCAGCGATAAACTCCTGTCGGCGGAAAGCACACACCTTTCTGTTTCTGAACGCGCCGATAAGTTGAGCAGGCGATGGTCGGGCCGCACAATAGCGACAGTTTCCGGATTCTGTTCCGCAAATAGACGGAGCTGCGCACGGGTAATCTCAGAAAGGCTCGAAGACACGATCAGCACAGGTGACGCGGATTTCGCCAAAGATTTCAAGCCCCCGTCCCGCAGCTCTGCAGGGCGCAAATCGACGATCGATTCCGTGCGCAGATACTGCAGCAGCCCGGCGGATCCGCATGGAAGTATCCGGCTGTTTTCGTCCATTAAGGACCTGGCGATTTTTAATAAATCCGCGTCGCTGTTCACATCAGGCACAATCAGCCGCTCTTTCGGCACCTTTCCGCCTGTCTGATAAGAAATGATTTCGATCAGTGATGCGCTTGATACCGGCGCGAGCGGATCGATAGAGAACTCCGTCTCATCGAGCGGAACTCCATGCACGAGCAATTGACCCTGACGAACCGTCCTGCCAAACGCGGGAAGTGCCGGGCAAAGCAGCAGCCGATCGCATGTTCCTGCATCGAAAAGCACGGCAATCTCCGGGCCCAGGTTGCCGCGCAGAGTTGAATCAATTTTCTTGTATGCGAGCTCGATGCCGGCGTTACTCAGAAGCTGTAAGGCCTTCGATATTTTTTTTCCGGCCAAAGCGGGGCCGCAGTTTCTTGATTCAGTGTCGATGATAATAGCGCCGCGAGAACCCGATGTTATTGATTCTATCCGGTCTCCGAACAGAACAGCGGTAGGTATACCTTTTTTTCGGAGCTGCACCCCGCCGTCAAGGGCACCTGTGAGATCATCCGCAAGTATTCCAAACATGAGATTTTAGTATACGCAGCCCCTCTCGAACGGGTCAACCAACAGCCACGGGCGAATCCTTGCCGATGCGTATTTACCTTATAATTGATAGGTGTTACGGTTTTCAAATCAAATTCAGGGGCACATATGAACACTATTACCATCAACGCAGACCGCAACAAAGGTACATTGAGCAAACACATCTACGGCCACTTCGCTGAGCATCTCGGCCGCTGTATTTACGACGGCATCTGGGTGGGTGAAGATTCGAATATTCCGAACGTCCGGGGGATCCGGACCGATATTGTCGAAGCTCTTAAAAGAATCAAGATTCCTAACTTGCGGTGGCCCGGCGGATGCTTTGCCGACACCTATCACTGGAAGGACGGAATTGGCCCCCGGCCCGATCGCCCGAGCATAGTTAACGTCCATTGGGGCGGTA
>JABGPX010000005.1 GCA_018644745.1 Spirochaetales bacterium | reverse complement strand
CTGCCGGTAATTAAGCGATCGGTCGGCCGGGTTGTCACTGGAAAAATTGACGATCGTCTCAAAGAACTCTACGAATATATGAAACTCTAAAGATAATGCCCTGAACTTTGAGTGAGCGGTCTTTGTGGCTTTGTCGATTTGAGAACTCTAAAGTCGGTGTTCGCCTCGAGATAACGAAACATTTGGCGGCATGAGGGAAGAAACTCCAAGGTTCAGGGCATTACCTACAGCTTCCTGAGGCGATACACAATTAAAAGAAAAAGATACCAAAGGTATGGGAATCCGAGGAAAATTCTCCAGGGCTGCCGAAGGAGATCCGGTATGAAATCCAAGCCTTTCGTCCAGAGTTCCCGTGAAGTTTTGTGTTTTTTGCCGGCGAAGACGTCGAGACAGTCGCCGCACCATAGGGTAAGGCCGGTGGCAAAGTGCTTTTTATGGCTCAGCAGCCACCGTTCTTTTCCCGGAAGTCCTTTTCCGGCGAGCAATAGAGATGGAGAGGCTTTTTTTATCGCTAAAAGGATATTTTCTTCATGGCTCGTCGGGAAGTAGCCGGCACATCGGCCGACGATCTGAAGACCCGGAAATGAGCCTCTCAGGTTGGATGACGCGGTCTGAAGATATCCCGGCCTTGTACCTATGAGATATACGGATCTTCCCCGCTTCTCGAGAATGCTAAGGACGCGAATAACAAAATCGAAAGGCATGTAGCGGGATAATTCCTGATGTCTGAGGAACTTCGCGCCGAATACCACCATCTTCGAACTGGTAAGAATAAGAGATGCGCTTCTGCTTGCTTTGGCGATATCTGACTTTCCGCGTGCCCTCAGAAAGTCCATGAGTGATAGGAGTACAATGTGGTGCTTCTTGCCGTCACCCAGCATCGCTTCTACCCGATCTTCAAGCTGCTCGTCGGTAACTATATCAAGAGGAATTGTGAGAAGATTTAATCGTTTTCTTCTTGTCGCAGGTTCCAATCGATTACTCCGGCATATTCACTATTGTCTGAACAGCAGCGATAGCATAGAGGGCGGCAGTCTCGGTACGAAGCACGTTTGTTCTGATATACACCGGTTGAAAGCTTGATTGCAATAGGGTAGTGACTTCCTTTTCTGAAAACCCGCCTTCAGGGCCAATGAATATGCCGATTAACTTCGGATTTACTGACAAAATTACCTCAAGAGACATGTCTCCGATGGGCACCTGATGAAAAAAGAGACCCGCTACTTTATCTTCGTGAATACCGGCTTGATAATGCTCCCAGACAGCCGGGAATCCGGAGAATGGAATAGTATTATTGATTTCGGGAGCGACGGGACTGCCGCTCTGCTGCATGGCCTGTCGGGCTATCCTGAGCCGTCTTTCATGCTTCGTGTTGTCGCGTGAGGCGCCACGCGTGGCGCCACGCGGTATACAATGCTGCGATTCTACCGGAACTACACCGAAGATCCCGGTTTCGGTTGCCTGCCGGATGATAAGGTCCATCTTCTGACCCTTGGGTACACATTGGAAAAGAACTATCCGGGGATTGTCCAC
>JABGPX010000345.1 GCA_018644745.1 Spirochaetales bacterium | reverse complement strand
AACACTGCTATGGCCATGGTAAGAAGAGGAACGTCGCCGACTCGTTCCTGCGATGACAGATAATTGGTGTCGGTGGAATACCCGACGGGTCCCCAAAAATTCAAGCTTTCGGGTTCCATCATATTCGATTCGAGAACCGGCCGCATGTCGGCATCATAAATTCTCGGAAGAAGGGCCGGAGCAAAATGACTTGGATTCCGTTCACCCGGCTCTTCTCCATGAACAGGATATTCACCTTGCACATAAATAACTAGCCCTGAATAGTCGATTGTGGGTGAAAAACCAAGGTTCGTTTCCCCCATATATGCTTTTGAATGGCTGGTAAAAATTCTTTGAATATCTGGATAAAAAGAGAAGTTATAACTCGCCGTAATATTTGATAACTCGGAGTTTAGGTGCATCAAGTGGGGAAGCCCCCTCTCTCCAACGTTCAATAATTCAGAAAGCGCCTGGGGATCGTTTAGTACTGCGTCCTTTAGTGTCCTGGATGAATCTAACTGTACATTATAAAGAATTTCACAAAAGATCCGGCCAATTTGATTTGAGGCGGTATCATAGGCAGCGCTCCTGATGGCTGCCGGGTCCGCGCTGTTGCTGACCGTCATTATGAGATCTATGTCAATTTCACCGCGTACCCAATTTACGTCGTACCTCACCTGAATCTCAGTTTCTTCCGCAAAACCGGATACCAACAATGAGAAGGCAATAATTATCGCTATGCAAACATGTTTCATCTTATTCAGTTAATGCACCGGCACCTGCAACTGGTATTTCGAGAATCTGACCCGGATGAATCGTTTTCAAGAGTGAAAGCCCATTTTGTCGGGTCAGCTCCTGCAGCGCAATTCTAAATCGTCTCGAGATATCCCACAATGTATCTCCGTGCTTGACGATGTAGCGGGTGTTTGCAGACCGTCTCCTGCTGTTTCGAGGGGCTGCCGCTTGGGAAACATCGGGGAATGGTGCTACTTCTCGAATTGCGGGTACCAGTAAAGTAGAGTTGATTTGTAAATACCGGGGTTCTATACCAGGATTGTGGTGTTTAATGAGATCGATTGATACGCCAAAGTGCCGTGCTAAGGCGAATAAAGTATCTCCAGGTCGAATACTATGAACATAGAATCTGTTCAAACCAGTAATGTCTCCCTTTAATGTGCTGTTTATAGCATCGGTATATATGTCCGGAACCTTCAAAAAATAGCTGTAACCTTCGGGAGGGGTTACAGGATACCGGAGTTCGGCGTTTCCAAGATTGAGAATTGCCTCAGGGATTTTGGCAGCCGCCGCGAGCAGCTGCAGGTTTACCTGTCCTTTGATAGGAAGCCGCCGCCATTTCCACACAGGCAGGTCGAGTTCCGGCAAATTATAGTCCGCCAGATTCTGCCCTATATAGGCTATTGCTAGGAATTTCGGCACGTAGCGGGAGGTTTCGACGGGCAGATATCCGCCATCCGCGAGCGTCCAGAAGTCTCTGCTGCCACCCTCCGTAATTGCCTGCTGCATCCTGCCCAAACCGCAGTTGTAAGCCGCGATCGCAAGCAGCCAGTCACCTAATATTGATTCATTATATTGGAGCTTTTTCAGCGACGCAGAAGTGGACTTCCAGAAATCTTTTCTTTCATCAATCCATTCATCTACTCTGAGGTCGTAGGGTTCTATGCTGTTCATCATAAACTGCCACATTCCCGACGCCCCCGATGGGGATATTGCTTTTGGATTATAGCCTGATTCCACAACAGGGAGGAAGAATAGAGCTTCGGGAAGATCGTATTCGCGAATCCGATCGATTATGTATTCTTTATAAAAAGATCCCCTTCCGAAACATGACTCGAGCCATTCACGGAAATCCGAGGCGGTATATCGATCAATATACCTGCGTACAGCCGTATTTTCGAAATAGTCATCCGGATCGATATCGCGACCGGAGAATATAGGATGCAATCCTGCAAGCAGAAGTATTAGTACTGTTGCCTTTCTGAGATAATATTTCATATTAATCTATAGCCTAGTAAGGTTTTTCTCCAAGATAAATGCCCGCCCATTCCCAATCGCCATGAATATCAGGATCCGGAGGAAAGTCGACCATACGAAGGGAAAAATACCAAATTCCTATTCGATGGCCCCATCCGGTGGTACGCAGTAAGGCTTCCTTCTCATTTGAACCCCGATCAACAGTATTAGAAGAGCGGACAGTTTTGCTCTGGTTGAAGAAAATCCCGAGGTCATCCAGCAGGGTAATTTCCAGCTCCGCTTCCTCTTCCTCCCATGCCGTTACAAAAAAATTCACACCGGAACGAAGGTCGTTGAGCCTTCTGATGTCTTTTCTGTAAATAGCATTTCGTATTCTATCCACCAGTTCGTCAAGGCTCGCCATCGTCCAATTCTTGCGCGGTAAATCGTAGAATTTCACCATCGACAGTATTTCATCCCACGCGTTTGGGCGAGTAGAAATTACCGTTTCCGGATACTTGAGAAACTCCTTGTAATGCTGCATTGCCAGATCCCATTTCCCAAGTTCTTCGTATGCTTCCGCAAGATAATAATAGGTAACGCCTTTGTCTATGTTTTTTTCAAATCTCTCAAGCAGCTCTTTGTAATAATTCACCCGGATTTCCGGTTCATCAACAAGATTCACCAGGTTATCAAGGCAGATATAGTGGATAGAACGAATCCCTTCTAGTAACAGATCATGATAATTCTTTAGTACCCGTTCAAAATAATGCACCGCAAAAGGAAATGAGCCGGCTTGCCGGTAGTTTTCAGCGACAATGAGGATATAATATGCGTTATATTTGTCATCAGGATGGTTTTTCACATATGTAGTAAGATGCATATTCATCTTTTGATATTCATCGTTATCATTATACGCATTGATAATCTGGTTATTTATGATGATTCGGCTCTCCGGGGTGCTGCCGTCTTTTTCCAGTTGTGTAAATAGATCTTTTAGCTCGGATCTCTGTCCCCGATCTCCGACAAGATAGTACCGTCCGGAATCGCAGGCGGTCAGAGCCAGTAGAATGCATAATATGAATAGGAAGTTACGAATCATGGCGATCCGCATACTAACACATGAGGATGTTCTGGACAAGAATTATCGTGATTGCTCATTTTGGGAATTGCACTGATTGCTCTGCTTGCTTGTGTGATATGTTTTTATTAGAATAAGGTATCTGGGCGGCTGACCTCATAGGCGCGGTATCACCCAGGCGATTTTAAAGAGACATGTGACACACGATTTTGCGCGGCTCATTGAGGATGCAACGAAAGTATCTACGAGCGACTTCGGCAAGCACATTGTCGACAATATGGTAGTCTGATTTCCGGCTACCCCTCACGATGGGCAATGTTAAGGTATGGCGTTTTATTTACTCTCCTACTAATTCTCTTTTCCGCCTGCGGTTCAGGTCCCGAGGAAATCCCGGATGATGATAACGATCTGTCCTTGCAGGATGAATCGCGGGTTATAAGTGAATCCCGTGAGGCCATATCTATTGGCTCTCCGGACAGCCTGCGCTTGGCGGTAACGGATATAGAATTATCCGAAGCTGGCGGGAGCGAAATCGGACGCGAGCTGACTTTTATCGCCTTGAAGCTCTTTTCTACCCTTTACCCTTTGCTAACTCCCCCTGAGACAGAAGTGCTGCCGCCTCCGGTCTCGAGTATGTATATCCCGCTGTTTGAAGAGATAGAACAGGGTAAATACCATCAAGTGTCCCAGGATGAGGCTACCTTTCTCACACTTATCTTACCTCCTCTTGCTATCATGAATACCAATAGACCGGAGATAGCTGAACTCGCGGCTAGCGCGTTAGAACAGGCGAGGAGTATAAATCCGGATTCGATTATTCCGTATCTTCTTCTCGGCCTGCTGGCTGAGAGAAGCGGGCGGCGGGAGGACGCATTTTTCCTGTTTGATGCTGCGATGAAACAAGCGCCGTCCTGTTACCCCGCGCGATTTGGAGCGGCAAGGATGCATTTCGCGTTGGGACGTTATAGTGACGCATCTACCGCGCTTACATTCCTGAAAACTTCTTTTCCGGATAACGTCGAATTGCTGACTCTGAATACACGGGTGCTTTTCGCTCTAGATCGCCTGGAAGATGCTCAAGCGGAAAGCCAGAAAGCCATCATTCTCAGTGGCGAGTCCGGTGCGCTATACCTGCTTCGAGCACAGATACTTTTTGCTATGGTCGGGAGAGATTCAGGAGCAAGAAGGATGCTGAATCTCGCCTCGGCGGAACTCGAGAATGACAGCGAATATATGCGCTTGGACGGGGCGTTGCTTGTGCGGGAAGAGAGATTTGATGAAGCTATTGCAGTATATGAGTCAGCAATTGTGCTATATCCTGAAGATGAGGATTTCCCGGTTCGTCTCGGAAAATTGCTAAACGATGTCGGCCAGTCTGACGCGGGTACAACGGTACTCAAAGACGCTTTGAGTGACGGTGGTGATAATATTGACGTACTAAAGGCATTGCTTAAGAGCGCTGTTGACCGGGAGGAGTATGCCGAAGCTGGAGAATATATCCAGCTGATCCTCGATCTTGATGATTCCGACGAGAATCTCCGCCAAGCCGTTGAAATCTACCTCGTTCTCGAACGCTACTTCATTGCTGCCAGTTTTTCCGCAATGCTGGCCGACTCAGCTGATGCTCTTCCCGAGGATCTCATCACCTACGGCAGAATACTCATGAGTCAGGAAAAAGCCGATCAGGCGAAAGAAGCTTTTTTAAAAGCCCTTGATGTTGCAGCAGTGGGGGATACGCGCAGTATTGCGCATTTCGAACTGAGTAAGATTGCGGAAACGCCGGCTGAACGGCAGCAATCTCTTCGGCTGGCGCTGGGTGAAGATCCCCAAAATTTCGATGCACTGGTTGAATACTCATTGTATTTTGAAGAACTCGAAGATTATCGAAACGCCCGCCAATGGCTGATGCAGGCAGTTGATCTTCGGCCGGAAAATGAAGAATTAAGCAAGCGCCTTCAGGATATAAACAGCAAGGTCGGAGAATAATCTAGTGAAGACAAGCAGGAGCAAAATCTGTTTGACCGTGGCGGAGCCGAATATTGGCAAAGCGATAGAAACAATAGTGGAAAATCGCAAGTGGATAGATATAGCAGAAATCCGTGCCGATTTTTTCCGGGAAGATGAGATCGGGGACATTGGAAAACTGCCTTCGTTGTCACCGGTTCCACTAATGTTTACCCTGCGGCGAGAACAGGATGGCGGGAAATGGAATGACGAGGAGGCCGCGAGGCATCAAATACTACTAAATGCGGCCGGTACCGGCTTTTCCTATCTAGACCTGGAATCGGATGTTGAGTTCTCTGATGTTGAGTCTGAATGCGGCCGGAGCAAAACAAGAATAATCCGCTCTTTTCATGACTTCAACGGCGTCCCGGCGAACTTATCCCGTCTTTTAAAGACCTTGGGCAGAACAGCAGGAGAGATACCAAAAGCCGCCGTGATGCCGTCATCAACCCGCGATCTGGTAAATATTGTATCAGTCTTTGATGAATTGAAAGATCAGGAGAAAATACTGCTCGGAATGGGAAGCTGGGGCTTCCCGACTCGGGTTCTCGCGGGAAAACTCGGTTCGTACCTGACCTTCTGTTCTCCTCCGAACCAGGAGACAGCGCCGGGGCATATCGATCCTCAAAGTTTAGTTGGTCTTTACAGGTTTCGTGAGATCAAACCTTCCACTGTCATTTTCTGTGTAATCGCTAATCCCGTCATGCATTCCCGTTCACCCCACATTCATAATCCGGGTCTCTCGGCTTGTAAGATCGACGCGGTATATATACCTATTCAGGTAGATGAGCTTAGTTCATTCTTTGATCTCGTTTCACTTCTCGACATCCAGGGCATTTCCGTTACATTGCCTCACAAAGAAGCCGTCAGAGCTTTCCTGAATTCTGAAGATGATTCTGTGAATGCAGTTGGATCGTGCAACACGGTTTTTCCGGTGGAAAGTGGGTGGAAAGGAACTAATACCGATGTTCCCGGATTCCTTGCGCCTCTTGTATCGCTTGTTGGAGAAGATGCTCTTAAGCGGAAATCGGTTACAATCATCGGAGCCGGAGGTACGGCCCGAGCTGCTGCATACGCGCTTATGAGCTATGGAGCGCGGGTGTGCATTCTAAACAGAACCCCTGAGAAAGCCGGGGCCCTGGCCAAAGAATTCGGATGTTCCTTCGGTGGCTTGGAGCGGGATTCTTTAGAGCTCATAGCCGCACATCGGGATATTATTGTACAGACAAGCAGCGCGGGAATGTCTCCTCTTGAAGATATCGATCCGTTCGAGTTCTACGATTTTATCGGGACAGAAATCGCGTACGACGTTATTTATGTACCGGCGTTGACAAGGTTCTTACGGAGAGCTGCTGATGCGGGGTGTGTCGTGCTGAATGGCGAGGCGATGCTTCACGAGCAGGCATATCGACAGTTTGAATTATTTACCGGCAGGCAGTATCCCGATGTGTCGTCATTCCACAAATAACGATCCGCGTACTTTTTTAATCAGACTGATTGATCGTACATGGATTTTTAGATCGCGAAGGTCTGGCAGTGACTGGCAGATGAGATTGAGATCAGACCCCGTTTTTTTCAATTCGATGGCTTTAACGAGATAACGAACCGACTCGCCGTCGTTTCCTCTGTTCATAATTTCGAGCAGCACATCGTCACGTATCAAAGCCTGTTCGATCAATCTTACTTTCCCGAGATAGTCAAAGCCTCTTGCTTCTGAGGAAACCCGCGGCGTCGCGGCGGCGGTATCCAACTGCTCGGGGTATAATATCAACCGCTTCTCTATGAGCGCCTGCATATCCGCAAGTACGTCAGGATCAATTTTCATTTTCGCAAGCTTTTGCTGGAGTTCAGATGTTACATCCGACAGATCAGCGGGGTCGGGAATTGCCGGGTATATGAGCGGCGGGATTTCCGCTTCATGAATTTGAAAATGCCGGCGTGTGTCAGAACCCGCGAGCATCATACCGGAATCATCTTCACGGGCGCCTTCAATCGCCGGAGGCTGCTCTATCCCACTTGCTTTTAATGCCTTGTCAATCAGGATCCTATCTGTCGTATTTAAGAAAAAGAATCCCGGAACGGGCGATGAGGTGATTAGTTCGCTCATATGTTTGCTGTGCTCGATGAGATGTCTACGCCCGGGTTCAATGACAAGTACGGCACCCTCGAATAATCGTATGCTGCGGTATTCCTTGTCCCAGGTGTCGATAGAAAAAATCACATTGGGAGGCAGAGCGCTGCCGTTGAGGTTTTCTAAAATATGAAACAAGGCTTCTGCATTTTTACCGTCAGCAAACCGTCGGGAAACCGAATCTCTGCAGATTTCAAATACCGGGTAGAGATTAAACCGGCGAATTTCCGCGGTAAGAGCAATATCAACACAATCTGCAAAGCGAGTTTCAGGCTTTACCGTTACTTCAAAATTGGGTTGAGT
This sequence comes from Spirochaetales bacterium, assembly GCA_018644745.1. The sequence goes on along the minus strand of JABGPX010000345.1, from coordinate 1,443 downwards.
GACAATCGGAGCTTCATTGTCCTCCAGCAGATGAGGGAGAGAGCGGGGAATTGGAGAGAATCCGTCATCGATTTCTTCCAAAATTGAAAGTGATACCATCGTATTGAGGACAGCGGTTTCATCCGATTCGGCAATTGTTATACCGGCAGAGGCAAGCATGTGGCGAAGAGTTTTTCTACTGTAGACGCGATCGTATGATAAGGCGTTTAAAAGTGCGTTCACCGCTCCGGCTGCGTCGCGTATCTTGGTTTTATCACTCCATAGTGCGCCGCTGATGTGGCATTGCCTTTCTTCGGCAGTAAGTTTGCCGAACTCCGTCCAGAGAGGCAGATTCGCCTGATATACCCCCTCATGCAGAGATATAAGCTCGAGATTGAGAAAAGCGTTTAACAGCAGTTTTAGCCGTTCGGTACCATTACTCTTAAATCCGGGCAGATCAAATCGGTCGGCCATATCGGCGGCTGTTCGCTTTTTTACCTGGCCTCCGGCCTTTAACGGAGATGGATTTTCCCTGATGTAAGAAAGTATAGACGCGATAAGGGTATCACTCAGCCATGCCTGGCTTGATGAGGGTTTGCTCCTAAGAGAAGATCCAAAAACAAGATTGGTATCGATAACATGGGCTGTAAGTTCCTCGAATAGTATCGGATTGAATCGAAGCTTGTGGCTGCCCTCTTCGGAATCTTTGTAAATAAGCAGCCGTTCTTCGAGGTTGAGTAAATGACTATGCAGTTCCAGATATTGAAAATCATCGGATAGAAAATGATACAGCCGTTTCAGATCCGGCTCTCCTAAAATGTACAGCGCGGTAAGCAGATACGCGTCCTGCTTTGAAATGAGCGCGAGGGTACGCCTCTTTGTCTCTTTTCGGCGGAGATGGGCCATGAGTTTCTTTATTAGAGCCTGTTTGTTATACGGGGTTTCGATGTTTCCAAGAGATGTACGCATAATTTCGAAGAACGTGCCGTCGTGGCAGGTGAGGAGAAATCCGCGCCATTGTTCTATATCCGGATAGAAATTCATCTCTTTGATGCCGAAGTTGGAAATCGCATCCTGCAGGATAGCCCGAGAGAAGGAATAGTTCAACTCATTTGATTACTCCCTAGTTTACTTCCTGCCGAGAGATCCGCCGCGTTCCAGACTTCTATATGGTATCGATAACCCTGTTCGGCGAGAAATTTCTGTCTGTTGGCTGCAAAAACTTCTTCGTTGGTATAACGGGAAACGAGAGTATAGAAGTATGAGTTCCTGCGGTTAGGCCTGAGGATACGGCCGAGTCTCTGTGCTTCCTCCTGACGCGAGCCAAAGGTGCCCGAAACCTGAATTGCAACTGACGCCTCAGGCAGATCAATTGCGAAATTGGCTACTTTAGATACGACAATTACAGGTATTTCTTTTTTCCGGAATGATTCGTAGATAACTTCACGCTCCGGGTTCGGGGTA
>JABGPX010000760.1 GCA_018644745.1 Spirochaetales bacterium | reverse complement strand
CTCTGCGATCGGGACAGTTTCTCTTTCTTGAGAATACGCGGCTGCCGCCGAAATGACCATAAGAAGCATAAAAACCCATGGGGCTATCTGTTTTTGAATCATTCTATACATGGATATATTAAAACACGGCCTGTGAGGTTATGCTACCCTTCTGCGGGGTTCGCGAACCTTCGGTTAAAAATGCCCGGCTAGGGTAGGCCGCGGGCTGGTGGATTTTTTTCTTGACTTCCGGTATACTTATAGTTAGTTTGTTCCTAACTAATAGAGCTGCTGTGAACATATTTCAGCAGATCATCTTGGAGGACAACGTGAACGAAGACAAGTTACAAGATTTGGTGCTTCCGATATCAGATGATGTGATATTTCCTGAGCTGCATAGAGAAATAAAGGTTCCCCGGACGATTGGCAAAGCCATGAATTCCCGGTTCAAGCAGGGAAGCCCAACTGTGGCAATTGTTACCCAGCGGAATACAAAAGAGAAATCAAAAAAGGAACATTTTTTTAAGGTCGGTACCCGTGCCGAGATAAAAGACATATCTCCGGTTGGAGAATTGTTCCGGGTAAGGTTATTTATATCAGATCGAATAGCGATCCAGGATATGGACTTCTCAGGAGCCGGAATCATAGCGAACTATACTTCTGCTCCCGATGAAATAGATCTGGATGAGCATGACCACCACGATATGGTGGAATACGTCAAGGAAGTAATTCGTGAGATGGGTTCTAAGTTCAAAGGAATTGAGGCTCATATCAAGATAATTGATGACATGACACGGATTCAGGAGCTTATCGCTTATACGATGCCGTATATAAACTTAAGCGTTTCGGACAAGCAGGTTCTGCTTGAAATGGAATCGGTAAAAGAACGAGGTTTGAAATTTCTGGACTATTTAATTCAGCAGAAAGAATCCATAAGTCTTCAGATTCGCATGGCTCAGAAGTTTTCCGACTCTGCTAATGACATGTATCGCAAGAATGTTCTTCGCGAACAGCTGAAAGCTATTCAAAAGGAGCTCGGCGAGGGTTCCGGGAAGAAGGGCAAGAAGCCGGATTACCATGAGAAGATTGAAGAGTCAGGAATGCCCGACGAAGTAAAGGAAGTAGCACTGGAAGAACTCCAGAAGTTTGAGAGCCAGGACGCAAGTAGCCCGGATTCTCATATTCTCAGAAATTATCTGGATCTTCTCGTGGCCTTGCCTTGGAAGAGCGGTGAGTATAAAGACATCGATTTGGAAAGCGCGAGGAAAGTTCTCGATGATCAGCATTACGGGCTGGAGAAAGTCAAAGAAAGGATTATTCAGCATCTTGCGGTGATGAAATTAAAGAAGGAAAAAAGCGGTACAATTCTGCTGCTTGTAGGACCTCCCGGCACCGGCAAGACAAGCCTCGGACGAAGCATCGCGGAGGCTCTGGGAAGGAAGTATCACAGGATAAGCCTTGGCGGTATTAGAGATGAAGCTGAGATCAGAGGACATAGAAGGACCTATGTCGGCGCGCTGCCTGGAAGAATCATTTCGGGGATGAAGAAAGTCGGCGAAAAGAATCCGGTTTTTGTGCTGGATGAGGTCGATAAGATAATGGTTTCCTACAGCGGCGATCCTGCGAGCGCATTGCTCGAGGTCTTGGATCCTGAACAGAACGATTCTTTTTCTGATCATTATCTGGAGGTCCCCTACGATCTTTCGGAGGTTTTCTTTATCGCTACCGCGAACTCCCTCGAGGGAATCCCCATTGCCCTGCTGGATCGAATGGAAGCGATAGATGTTTCCGGGTATACCGATAACGAGAAACTTCATATCGCTGAACGGCATCTTCTTCCGGAAGTGCTCAAAGATCATGGATTGACAACCGAACAGTTAACAATTAATGAAGAGGCGATTACCGCGCTCATCCGCGACTATACAAGAGAGGCCGGCGTACGTAATCTCAAACGCCAGCTGGCGAAAGTGGCGCGTAGTTCAACAGAAAAAATCGTAAATGAAAGCGTGACTCTTCCCTATGCGATCGACGCGGAGATTGTAGAGGAAATAATGGGAAACAAGAAAGTGCGCCACGATGTCGCCGAGTCGGACAATCCGTCGGGAGTTGTTACCGGGCTGGCCTGGACTCCCGTTGGCGGTGAGGTTCTGTTTATTGAATCTACTCTTATGGATGGACACGGAAAACTCACTCTCACCGGTCAGTTGGGAGACGTAATGAAGGAATCTGCTGAGATCTCTCTCAGCTTGATACGATCACGCCTTGCGTTTCACGGAACAGGAGTGGATTACGATACAAAAGATCTGCATGTTCATGTTCCGTCGGGGGCTGTTCCCAAAGATGGACCATCAGCAGGCATCGCCCTTCTTACTTCGCTTGCTTCCTTAGTCCTGGGGCTAAAAGTGGATCCGAAGATTGCTATGACCGGCGAGATCACATTGAGGGGATCAGTAATGCCGGTCGGCGGAATCAAGGAGAAGATACTCGCTGCTCACAGGGCCGGAATAACAAAAGTTCTGCTTCCGAAGGAGAACGAAAAAGATCTGAAGGAAGTTCCCGAGGAAGTGAGAGAAGAGATCACCTTTGTTCCCGTTGAGCGGGTTGAAGAGGTGATCAAAGAAGCTTTGGGTTTTGATCTTCCCGCGGCCGAACTGCTGTCTTTTAGCGCCGAAGCAACAAGCTCGGCTCCACTGGCTGCAAATTGAAACTAAACCGGCGTCTGTCAATTATGACAGGTGCCGGTTTTATTTCTATTCAAACAAGCTGATCGTTTCAAGGAAATCGATTAGTATCTGATAGTAATCATCTTTTGGAGAATGAAGATGCGTCTCATTATAGTGGCGCTCTGCCTGTTGCTAACTGGAACGGGCTGTATCACGACTGCGGCGAAGAGAGAATATACGACCGATCCGCCGATCCTTTCCTGGCATGGAGACCCTTCAACGAGTATGGCGATAGGCTGGTTTGATGTGCCGGGAGTTTTGGGAGTGGATCTTCGTGGATCCGGTGGTGAGACCGTCTCTGTAGACGCCGAGTATCTCGGACCAGTTTCAAGGGTACTGCTCAATGACCTCAATCCAGGATCGACGTACGAGTATCGTGTTCGGTTGAGCGAAGGATCCTCGAACCTCTGGCGCTCGTTTACAACCGTCTGGAGTATGAACCCATCGGAAGAATATCCTATGGATTCGGGAGGAGGCTCTCTGAGCTTTGCGGTTGTTGGGGACCTGCAGCCCCACAATCTTGAAACTGTAAGGACAACCTCCCTCGGAATTCAAAAAGTTACGTCTTTAGGCCCCGCCTTTATTCTCCAGTTGGGTGATGTGGCCGAAAACGGCATAAGCAGGCGGTCCTGGCGGCTGGCGGCATCAGTTCTTTCCGAGGCTCGCGGAGAAATTCCTTTTGTAATGACTGCCGGTAACCATGACTACTCATATATTCTGCCTTCCGCTAGATATTTTAAAAACCTCTTTCCCGCACCATACGCCGATAACTCGTCAAAAAGGCGGAACACCTGGTATTCGATGACGATTGCATCGGTTCACATCGCGGTGCTGGATACTGAGGCCGCGGGTAGGCGGTTTCATACACAAATTGACTGGCTGAAAGAAGATCTTGCGACTGCGCGGGAAGCAGGGGCGCGGTGGCTCTTTATCTCCATGCACCGGCCTTTGCTCAGCACCGCTACTGCTCCCGGTAACGCCCGATGGGCCCGAGAGCTGCTGCCTCTGGCCGGGGAGTATGGCGTGGACGCGGTATTTTGGGGGCATGATCATCTTTTTGAACACTATCTTTATCAGTATGGCTTGAATGGATATGTTTTCAGCCCTACTGACGATGTGGCTGTGGAGCCCACCCATCTTTTTACCGTCGGAACGTTGGGAGCTCGTGTAGACCCTACCTATGTTACCTTCTTTTTTCATCCTCCATATATCGAGAAATGGGATTTGCATGAAAGGGAGACAGGCTCTCCAATTACCCTTGAGTTTGTTCAGCGGCCTTGGAACCGGGATAAGGTCAAGCATGACATGCCTGGAATCCGATATAGCGACCCGGGGGTGTATCCGCGTGCAGGCTCATATTACTCATACCCGTTTGATTCCGCAGAAGATGCGAAAAAGGCGAAGTACGCCCAGGATCCGGAAATACGTTACAGCGGCGACGCTGAGTTTTTCGGCTATACCTTCGGAGAGTCTTCGATTCACTATTTGTGGATCGAAGTTCATGAAGACCGCTGCATTATTTCGGCACATTACATTGATGGGCAGAGCGGCGAACACGGCAGCATCATCGAATCACCGGATGGCGCGCCTCAGCGATGGGTGCTGCGTTGAAGCACGATGCATTTAGGCCGAAAGAGCCCGATGCGCGGTTCCTGCTAAACTTGACAGGTGCCGGTTATAATTCTATAGTCAATAATGGTTAGGCTATGACTAATTATATTGGTTCATTAGACGACGAGAAAAAGTTGTATCAGGTTCTCAAAAAACTCGGCAGCCTAACCGAAAGCTGCAGCTATAATCTGTCTTCTGAACTGGGTCTGCACCATCTTCATTCCAAACAGGCTGAATATCTCAAAATAATTGATACGCATCCATTGCTGACATCCAGCGCTTTGGCGGAAATTCTGAAGATTACAAAGCCGTCGGTAACCGAAATTGTAAATAAGCTCGTGGGCTCAGGACTTGTGTACAAGCAGCAGTGTTCGAAAGACGGAAGGGTCTTTTATATCGTGCTGACTGACAAGGGGAAAAAGGCCAGTAGTATCCATGATCTTCGCGATAAAAAGCTTGCCGGCAACCTGTGCAAGAACTTAAGCTCTGCTGAAATTGAAGCTCTTACCAGGCTAATCAAGAAAGCCACCGAGTAGCTTCGCCGACATCGCTTCTATCTCAGATTTTGCAGAGCTTCAGCGTCTAATACTTCGGCTCCCGCCGCGGCGTTTGATATAGCCTGTTCCGGCCGGGTCGCTCCGGGTATGGCGACTGGCGCGGCGGCGTGAGAGATAACATAACGGAGTCCCGTCGTTACCAGATCATCCGATGTTTTACTCTGTACCGTCGACAGTTTTGATAGCTTTTCCTCAAATACATCTCGGGCGGCGCCGCCGCGATTCCACTTCGATCGCACCTGATCCTCGAAAACCGTATTCTCATCATAACGACCGGATAGCAGACCCATGGCTAGCGGACCCCGTACCAGAACCGCGATGCTGTTATCAATGCAGTAGGGGAGGATATCATTTTCCGGCTCTTTGTTGAGAAGAGAATAGTCTAATTCCACGACTGCGCATTCGCCGCCGGATATATCATTGAAGCGTGTCAGGACGGCGACGCTGTTGGTTGAAATACCATATTCGTGCACGAAGCCTTCGTCTCGCAGTTCTTTGAAGCCTTCGATATAAATTGATGGATCTTCTATGTCACCTTCATGGCAGAGCATCACATCAACATAATCTGTGCGCATCCGCCCGCAGCAGGCATGACCGCACGCACGTATCATATCGGCGGTAGTTTTGGGTACACCCTGGCCGGTGCGTTTACCCCAGTTGCCGATCTTGCTTACGACGTAGATTTTTTCTCTGTCTATGCGTTTTATAAAGCTCCCAAGGCGCAGTTCAGAGGTTCCATTCGGGCTGCCGTAACTCTCAGCGGTGTCGAATAAATTGATCCCGTTGTCATATGCCGCGCGTAGAATGCGCTCCGCCTGGGCGTCGCTCATCTCACCCCATTGGTTGCCGATGTTCCAGCACCCTTGTCCTATCGCCGATACTTTCCATCCTGTTTTTCCGAACTCACGATATAACATGTGTTTCTCCTATTTTTATCAGTATAGCGGAAAGAATAGCGCATGGGCTATCCTGCAGAGAAAACCTGAAAGCTTCGAAGAGCAGCACTTTGCGGTATATGTTCTCTCGTCATTTACAGCGGACTGGATGGCGCCTTCGATTCGTATATTTGTGCTGACTGTATTCGCGAACCGATCGAAGCAAATTCAACATTGATAATGGAGGTGCTGCTTGTTGCTACTCAGTTGCCATGAGCGACGAAACTGCCGGCTGAGAAACCCTGCATTCACCACCCTTGATATATTGAAGGAAATTGGCGGTTTCATACAAAATGAAGCCCGCGAATCGTCCGTCGTTGCGAATCTGATCGTATTCGTCCGCGAGGGATTCAGGTTGAATATAGCGGTTGACGGTAATTGGTATTTGTTTTTTTCGGCAGTGCTCAATCAGAGTTTGTGCAACATCGTCACTAAATACGCAGTCGAAGGGTAGGGAGTAGAATCGCAGCACTGCTTCATCGGTCAGATCGTCTTCGATCCAGCGCTGCCATTGGAAATCCAGGTTTCCAGGATATGCCAATCGGCGGTTACCTGCCGGATCAGATCTATACCAATCAATCTGGAAATTGATACGCATTTTCTTTCCGCGTTTGTTGATCAAGCGTTTCATGTCCGCGAGGAAAGAGGTATATGCGTCACCACGCACCGCTGCAATCGTTGCCCGGTCAACCTTCCCGCGCTTTCTGCATTCATCGAGCACAACGTCGTTGTAACCATAATCATTCGGATGATTCGTGTGGGTACTGTGGTTCTCCTCGCGGATATCAACACCGTCGACTCCGGTATCGAGCATGATTTTCAGGCATTCCAGCCAGAACTCCTTTACGCTCGGCTCGGTTTCGCACAAGGCTCCCGGTAAATATTTATTGCGTCCCCGGGCGAATGCCACAAAGCCTTCATTGTCCCCCGGTTCATCGAGATACATGGTCTTTCCGTTGTATCCTGTATCGAAGGCCAAACCCCATTTGCGATAGCTAATCCGGTCGCCATACCAGATTGCCGTCTTTGAACCTATCTCTCCCGGGATCTCGCTGCCTTCCGCGTCGAAAGCCTCGAGCATCGCCAGATCGGTATTGTTGAAGTCAGGCTGGCCCTCGGCAAAGTCTGTGGTTACCAGTGCGTATAACTCAGTGATTTCGAGGCCGCTTAAAGTAAACACCCGCTGCGGTTGTCCTTTCCGCACTACAAGCTCTCCGGTGAAAAGATGACGTGCATCTTTCGGACATGGTTCAATGCTCTCGGTCAGCGTCCAATCGCCGCTATAGGTTTTGTACCGATAGTTGAGATCACTTACCCATATCTGCAGATGTTCGCGGGTAATCCGGGTCGGTGAGGAATCGGACTTTCGCAATTTCAACGTGCGGATCGGCGATTTTGAAAGATCCGGCGCCAGGTCGTCGCTTCTCCTCTTTATTCGCAGATGCGGGTTTTCGGCAACAAATGGATCGATCCAGGTCATTCTGCCGCCGATCTGACTCAGTCGGCCGAACACTGCGGCATCGTATGAACCTTCCGGGAAGATCGCAGCCGGGCCGGTCTCGTACGGTTTGAAATAGGCGTAGATTTCCAGTCCGAGACGGTGCGCCGCCTCGACAGCGACTGCAAGTGGGTTCTGCCCCAACCCTTGATAAGTTCGGGCCAGGTTTTCGTATTTTGGTTCGCTCGCGGGTGTCAGAAAGCCGCCCCGACCGTCGCCGTATACGCTCCAACTCACCCGGCGAACACCGCATTCAGATAGCCGCTGCATCATCGCATCGATGTGAGCCGCGGTAATCGGCTCCGGAGCGCCGATTGCATCGTCGGGAAAATCTACAAGAGTTTCAAGAAGAAAATCAGATTTGGATTCCATGTCCCGATGGTATAGGTCCTAAAGTGCTGTGTCGAGGGATTTTTCTGTCTTGCTTTAAATGGGCTAATATGAATAACTGCCTCTAGTGAACCATTTCGGGTAAAGCATGAGGAGAGACCAGAACATGAGCAAAAATAGGATACGTATACGGACGTCAAAAAAGACAGGGCTTCCCCCCGGATCGCTCGTACACGTTGGTGAGAGAAGAATGGAGGAGCCTGAAATCTTCGTGATAGACTTCGATGAATCGGGTGTTCACGAACGTGGCTCGGCCTCCGTTGATGAATGCATAGGTTTTGTAAAATCGAAAACGGTTACCTGGATAAACATTGTAGGATTACATGATGTCTCTTTGCTAAAGGAGGTCGGTGAAAAGTTCAAAATCCATCCTCTCATAATGGAAGATATCCTCAACACTGAGCAGCGGCCGAAGGTGCAGGAGTTTGGTGACTATCTTTTTCTGATTCTCAAAATGGTTCGTCCAGATGAGAGTGATTTTGAAACGGAGCAAGTGAGTATAATTCTGATGAACCAATGTGTGATAACCTTCCAAGAGCAGCGCGGAGATGTCTTCGATGTTATACGAGATCGAATCCAAAGCAATAAGGGCAAGATCCGGAAATCAAAAGCTGATTACCTGCTTTACTCCCTGTTTGATTCAATTGTAGACGCATATTTCCCGTATCTTGAAGCTTTTAGTGAGGCCCTTGAGGAAGCCGAGGAAGGAATCCTGGCGTCCCGGAATCTGGTTTCGCTTCAGGGACTCTATGATAAGAGACGAGAACTTATTGCCGCGCGCAAAGCGGCCTGGCCGATGCGAGAGGTCGCCGGGTTTTTCGAGCGAGCGGAAACAGAGCTCATCGGCCATTCGACAAATATCTATTTCAAGGACTTGCAGGATCATATTGTTCAAATCATCGACACGATGGAATCGCTGCGTGATGCGGTTACCGGCCTTCTTGAACTCAATATGTCCACCCAAAGTTATAAAATGAACGAAGTAATGAAGGTCCTCACCATTATCGCGACGATATTTATCCCTCTCACATTTGTCGCTGGAGTGTACGGAATGAACTTCAAGTTTATGCCGGAACTAGCCATTAGAATTGCCTATCCGATTGTTCTGATCGTTATGGGTGCGATTGCCCTGGGCATGATAATTTTCTTCAGAAGGAAGAAGTGGCTTTGAATCCTGCGCGGCAAGTATTGAATTGACATTGTGGCTGCACGTAGCTACAATTAAGGTGTGCAAACCTTAAAAACTGTCGGAATT
>JABGPX010000369.1 GCA_018644745.1 Spirochaetales bacterium | reverse complement strand
AGAGAGTCATGCCGCCGTCAATCATGATGCTCGTTCCATTGATATAGTCGGCTTGATCGGACGCTATCCAGACAGCCGCCCTGGCAACATCCAACGGTTCTCCAATTCTACCGTATGGAATAAGCTTCATTAAATTGTCATATGCTTCCACGGTGTTCCATGCATCTTTGTTAATAGGAGTTCGAATTGCGCCGGGGCTTATGCTGTTTACCCTGATCCTGTAGGGCGCCACCTCCTGTGCGACACTTTTCATCATAAGCATTACACCGCCTTTCGACGCGGCGTAATTCACATGACCGGCCCACGGTATCACCTCGTGCACCGAACTGATGCAAATGATCTTTCCTGCCGAACAGGAAATCTCCGGGCGAATGCCTCTGCGTTTAAACTCGACGATTGCGGATCGGGTGCACAGAAATTGTCCGGTGAGGTTCACGCCGATTACCCGGTTCCATTGCTCTAGGGTCATCTCGTCAACCGGCGCATCTCTCTGCAGCCCCGCGTTGTTCACAAGGATATCAATGGTTCCAAAACGATCGACAACAGAGGAAAACATCCGCTGAACATCTTCTTCCGACGAGACATCGGCTTTTATCGTCATCGCGTCCCTGCCGGTACGTCGAATGATTTCCGCAACTTCTTCGGCACCGTGTTCATCCGATACATAGTTTACCGCCACTGATGCTCCCGCTTGTCCGAGAGCCGTCGCGATCGAACGGCCGATACCGGAACTCGCGCCGGTAACGAGGGCTGCCTGCCCGATAAGGAGCTCCGGCACATCCGGCGCGGCACTTTCCAAAAGTTTCTCGGATTTAGTGCTCATATCATTATCCTCATATTTTCAATCCTTCTTCCGCGGCTGAATGAGTTTTGCTATGAGACCTGTCCAGCCTGTTTGATGAGACGCGCCGACACCTCTGCCGTTATCACCATGGAAATACTCATAGAATAGAATATTGTCCCTGAAATGCGGATCTCTTTGCATCTTGTCATTATCTCCGAATACCGGCCGCCGGCCGTCATCGGTTTTCAGGAAAAGGCCGGTTAGTCTCTTTGAGATATCATCCGCCGCTTCAAGTATGGTCGTCATTTTCCCCGAACCGGTAGGGCACTCAATTTTGAAGTCGTTGCCGTAATAGTGATGGAACTTCTGCATCGATTCGATGAGAAGGTAGTTGACCGGAAACCATATCGGACCTCTCCAATTAGAGTTCCCCCCGAACATTCCAGTGTCAGATTCCGCGGGGCTGTATGAAACGGAGTAACTCGTACCCTCCAATTTGAAGATAAATGGGTGCTGTTTGTGGTATTTCGAAAGGGCCCGTACACCAAAAGGAGAGAGAAACTCCGACTCATCTAACATGCGCCCAAGGAGCTTTTTCATCCTATGCCCCCTGAGCAGGGACAGCAAATATCGTTCACCCGTTCCCGGCTCGTTCCATCTGCTCACTAACTTCGCCAGATCCGGACGGTAATTTAGATACCAATTCAGCCTTTTCGTAAAAGCAGGCACTTCGGCAAGTAGCTCGGGCTCCAGCGTTTCG
>JABGPX010000261.1 GCA_018644745.1 Spirochaetales bacterium | reverse complement strand
AACCGCGGGAATACGCCTACCCATCTCGCGCAGTATTTCATCGCCTGCCGCGTGCCCTCGGGTGTCGTTTACCTGCTTGAAGCCGTCCAAATCGAGGAAGAGAATACCGACCAGCGATTTTTGCCGCTGAGCTAATGCCAGCTGTTTTTCTCCGATATCCTCCAGCAGCTGCCGGTTTGGAAGGCCGGTCAGGCCGTCATACTGAGCCATGCGTTCAATCTGGATCCGGTAGTCTCTGTTTCTGTTCACAAGCCAGGCAGCGAGCGCGGAAATGACAATGATCGGTCCGAGTATGGTCAAGTAAAGCCGCCCAAAGCCTTGGCGCAGTTCAGCAAGTGCGGCAGAGAGGTTTTTATCATCAATAATGAATACAAGCTTCCAAAAATATTCATTTCCATAATTCACGTATGGCACAAAACGATAATCCGGTTCTCCGGTAAGGATGTCCGTAATCGGAGCGATTGTCTCCCAGACGAACAGGCCGAAATTGGATCTGAGACTTCCTGACATCGACGCAAAAACAGCTTCATTTTCTTCCGGGTAGAGATCTTTGAATGTTATCTGTTCCCGCTCAGGATACATAAACGCAAACTCGAGATCCGGGTTTCGATCGTAACGCAAAATATATGAGTCCCGATTTAATATATGCTGCGATCCTCTGAACTGACCGATATTTAATGAGAAAGTATTCTCAAGAAATTCCTTCGCCAGGAAGTTTAAAATGATTACTCCTTTCTTCTCGCCATTCACGAATAGAGGTTTTGCGATACGCAGCATCGGCTTATTCGGAACTTCGATAACACCGTTTTCTACGTTTAAATCAATCGGCGAAAGGTATAAGGAGTGCTCGCCCAAAACGATTGATTCATCGAAATAATATCTGCCGCTTTTATCCTGCAGTTCCGCCCTGGGCACAATTGATGGGTAGCCGCTGTTATAATTTACCCGAATCTGCTCCATACCATTTATATCAACTACTCGAATCTGATCATATATCTTTTTCCTCTGGCAATAGAGGAGGAAATCCGCAGCCAGCATATCCTTGAGCTCTTCTTGCGGGAACTGCGTAGTTCGGGTCTCGTATGCGTCTGAGAGATACAGTAAATCGGCGAGAACGTTGTTGAGAATCTCAGTCATCGAGATGCTCTGGGCATTTGAGGTGTATCTCGCATCCATGAGGGCGCTTTGTTCGTACTCAGCCTTTCGTGTTTGAAAAAATACCGCAAAGAAAGCGAAGCTAAGCACGCTCAGGGCTATTGTCGCCGCCGCGAAATACACAAATACGCGCGGCATTAGATATTTGTTTCGAAACGTCATAGACTTTGTAATGTAGTTCCCGGCAAGAGCAGAATCAAGCTAAGGGCACATCGGAAAACCCACATTTGATACGTTTGAGTGACAAAAAATCCATTCTTAATCATTATATAGTTGTAGGGGGAACAAATGAAAAAAGTAACACTGATGACGGCCGCTCTCATTCTCATGGCTCCTTTGTCGGCAGTTGCCGAGGGCGGCGGCGGATTTGAATATATTGGAAATGCCGGATCCGACGGTATCCCGGCACTTGCCCGGCTTCTATCCGGAGAAGAATGGCTTAATGTATCTTCCGGATCGATCGCCGGATTTGGCGGATTCGGCTATGGAGTGAGCTACTACAAATTCAAGATTGGCGGATTTGGTTTTGGTTTTCTGAGCGGCGGTATCTCAAAAGTCTTACCGATTTATGATGTAGAGTTGCTAGGATTAGCCGGAGGATTCGGTGGTTTAATTCTAGGCACCCAGGCCTCCGCGGGTCCAATAGTTCTCGCCCTGAATACTCGATTTGGTGCCGGCGGAATTTCGGTCAGACAAAGATCACATCCTCCCTCAGATAAACTCACAGACTACTCGATTGGAACAGCAGCGCTTTATGGAAATATCGATGCAGAAGCCGGACTCACAATTAACCGCATAATGCTGATTTCCGTGTATGCAGGAGTATCAGGTATCTTTGCGTTTACCTTTTCAGATCCGCCTGTCCTTCCATTGCTGGTTCCCAATTTTGGCGTAAGGTTTACCTGGGGATCGTTCTAGCCGCGTGGGCATTCCTGAAGTGACCGACCGACGAGAGCTTGTGAGCTATATGTCAATAACCATGCCGTCATAAGCAAGGGTCATTCCCCTTTTCGCAGCTTCATCCTTAAGGTCGTCATAAGGTAATATTTCCACCAGCGCGATATGTGATGCCAACAGGATTGTTTTCTCGTGAAATATTCCGGCTTCACGAAACTCCTTTATTGTCTCTGCAAGCATATCGAGGTTGTGGTGACCTGATTTTACAGGATCAATCGGCCACTGTCCGAAAGTCGCATCGAGGACGGCAACGTCAACATCGAACTGACGAAGACACTCAACGGTTAAAGGAAACGGGTATGACGAATCGAGTCCATAAAAAACTGTTTTCCCGTCCCGCACAAACACATAGTTGAGGCTTTGCTCGGTCATGATCATATGAGGGATTTTATTGATAGAATGATTTGAGTGTACCGCCACAATGGTAGTGTCTCCGATATTGAATGACTGCCCCGGTTTCAGCTCATGGAAACCAATATCAGTGTGGGCTTCTCGAAGGGTAAATCTGCCGTTGGAGGAATTAAAATTATAGGTATCTGCAAACTTTAGCGCTTCAATTACCATGTTATTGCCATACACTTGCAGTTGATGAGGCAGACCGGCGGCAAACTCCAGAACTTTCTTGGGCCGGCAATGATCCCAGTGACCATGTGTAATGAAAAGGTGTTTTATCGACTCAGGTGTTATGTCGAATTTTTCCAATTGCCGGCCGTCAAAATAGTCAATCAGAATATCCGGTGATATTACCGCTTGTGCGGGTCGGCGCAGATTTCTCCCGCCTAGCGCCCGCACCCGAGGAAGATAGGCAAAATTGTCCTCCAAATCGTCAACCCGCGGGAAGTCTCCGCCTGCTGTTCCCAATAACTGCATTCTCATTTTTTGTCTTCTCCCTTGTTTGGTTCAATCTGCCGGGAAGAGAAAGTCCGGGCAATTTCGGCGAAGCCAATCACGTGCTGCGTCGATGGTATCGTTACTCCAACCGATGTACGGCGGGCGGCAGCGTTGATGCCCAACAAGACACCCTGAAGCGATTCCCATGCCTTTATCAGCGACCGGATCGATTAATCCCTCTCCCCGTTGTTCGATATAACCAAAGAAATCCGTAATAAATCGGTTGATCTTGTTTTGCACTTGTATGGCTTCATCCCACTGGTGCGCCTCCGATTTTGCATACATGCCCAGGGTAATTGCCGGATTTGTGCCGACGATTGAGCTGTAGCATCCCCTTGCGCCTATCTGCATGCTGGACACCAGTAAGTTTTCCGCCACAAAGAATGAGATGTCAGGATTCGCGATGATAGCATTCTGCAGTTCTCCAAAATAGGTTCCTGCAAAAGTAAATTTCGAGCCAATCAGATTTGGAGCCGCCTCCTTTATCCGCAGATAGTCATCTCCGGTAAGGAATCTTTTTGCTCGAGGGATGTTGTAATGGATGAGAGGCATGTCCGGGCAAGCGTTGTACAGGTCTTTGAAGAATTGGATCAGCTCCCGATCGGTCAACTCCATCCAATAAGGTATATTAACTTGAATTCCGCCAACAGCTTCTTTTCCGGCAGCATACTCAAGCAGCTTGATCGTTTTATGTGTTGCGTCGGAGCAGCATCCGATCTGCAGCGCCATCGCTGCCTTTCCGCATAAGTCGGAGACAATATCGACCATATCTTTGTATTCATCGTAATCGATGGCGTAAAACTCGCCTGTACTGCCGGTCGTATACATGCCGTACACTTTTTCATTGAGCATACGCTCAATGTTCCGGGAATAAGTTTCCGTATCAAATCGGAATTCATCATCCCAACACATTGTAAGTCCCGCCCAAATTCCCTGCAGACTCTGGGATGTCAATTTGTTACTCATTTTCCCTCCAATAATTTTGGTTCAAACAGGCGGAGCGCGTTTTCCCTGAGGATTTTTTTCTTATCTAGGTCGCTGATTTCGGCATAATCGATACGAGCCCTCTGTGCCGGTGCAAAATAGAGGGGAGAATCCGTTCCATAGAGAAGCCGGTCTGAACCAATCTCTTTCACAGTCCATTCCAAAAGACCAGACATAATGCTCATCATGCTTGATGTATCAACATATAAATTTCCATGCTTTGACAACTGTACCGCGGCGGCATGATGGGCAGGATTGCGGTCCCAGGAGTATCCCATATGGGCGGCCACAATAGTAACGCCTGGGAAATCGTTGGCAAATCCGGCAATATCCTCGGGCATGCTTTTTTCTTGTCCGCTATGAGACAAAACTATAGCCTTGTGTTTGAGGGCAAAGGAAAAGATGTCGTTACCATATTTGGATATTGGATATCCATGTTGTTCAGGATGTATTTTGATGCCAATGCAGTGATCCAGCTTTAGCATTCTCTTGGTCTGCTCATACGTTTCGGCCTTTTTCGGATCGACAATAACCCAAAATCTGCAATCCGGTTTTCCGAAGGTATCTTTATTTGCTTTTTCGTTCCAGGAAACCGCGTCGCTGTTTCCTGCCGGCAAGAGACCGGCGGTCGGTGAGACAAATGTTATCTCCGTGTTTGCCGTCCTTGCTCTTGCCGTTACAGTATCGATCCCTGAGCTCATCAGACGGGATAGAAGCGGCGATTCTTCCTTCCAGTACGGCCCGTAATGCGCATGGACATCAATAGCCTTAATTTCTCTTATTGACGGTGAGCTCTTCCGCATCATGATTTAGTAACATAACCTGCTTGAACTGTAGAGTATAGATGTCAATATGAATATAATCGACATAATGCTTAATTGATATAAGAAAACTCCGCCGCGTGTTGACACCGCTGCTGATAATGTAGGAGCAATTAGCGATGAGTAAACTTATTTGGTATATCGATTCTGCGGATGGTGATGACGGAAACGACGGTATCTCCCCGGCGAAGCCGTTAAAGACCTGGTCGCATCTCAATCCGGTCGCGGGGGAATCAGTACTTTTTAAACGCGGAAGCATAATACGAGGAGTGCTTGAGACGCGAGGCGGGGACGAAAGCGCTCCCGTTACTTACGGCGCGTATGGCGAAGGACCTGCGCCGTCGTTTCTCGGCTCGACAGCCGTCGGCGACCCTGCCCTTTGGCGCGAGATTCGACCGTCTATCTGGAGATGCAGTCAGCTGTTTGATAGCGAAGTGTGTAATATTATCTTCGACGGAGGTCCGACATGCGGTAACCTTCGGTGGAGTATTGACGAACTTGAAAATTCTGGTGAATGGTTTTTCTCGGCGATTGGCATCAGCTGTCAATCGGCACCCGGAATCAAACCAGAGCAGAGCGCTCATCAGTTGTATTTGTGTTCGCCTTCCAATCCCGGAGAAGCATGGTCGTCAATCGAGTGCGCTCTTTGGGGAGTGCGGAGGCTGGTCCGAGGGAAGCATCATGTGGTTATTGAGGATCTGAGTTTTGAGAACTCAGGGGTTGCCGGCTACCAGGATGTTCATCCCGTGGATGTTACTATTCGGAACTGCGCTTTCCGTTTTATCGGAGGGGGGGTATGGAGCCTCGAGCATCGCGTTCGGTTCGGAAATGCGGTTGAACTCTGGGACGGCGCGCAGGACGTTACAGTAGAAGGATGTCTGTTCGATAACATTTACGATGCAGGAGTGACTCATCAGGGAGGGGAAACCCGAAATATTCCGGAGCGCGTTTTTTTTCGCGACAACCTGTTTATTGATTGCGGGCTTTCGGCCTATGAGTGCCGTGAGCCGTCGAGAGAAATATATTTTGAATACAATACCTGTATAAACTCCGGCGGCGGCTTTTCTATGCAAGGAGAGAAGCCGCCAAGACGGTCTGAGATATTCACCGTGGTGGATGAGGAATCTGAACCGGTACTGGTGCGGCTTGATGATATGCCGACCCACAAGGGTGACACACCTGTTCCGATCGACGTCGGTCACCATATCTTCATCTGGCGGATCGATCCCGGCACACAGCTCGGGCAGGTGTACATTAGGAACAACGTTTTTTGCGAAGCGCCTTATGGTGCGGCGGTCTATTCTATTATCCGGTCGGAGGATATGAGGAAGTTTCAGCTTGACGGCAACATTTACCGGCAGAACATTGGAGAGCGCCTTGCTTTGATAAGCGGTTGTTCATATCTTCCGTCCGAGTTCGAACGTATGCAAAAGGAGTGGGAAATAGAAGCCCGGGGAGCGATCGGGGAATTTGCATTTATGGATAAGGCAGCCGGAGATTACCGGCTTCGTACGGACAGTAAAGATCCAAAAGCCGGAATCCGGAAAGAAATTAGTGCGAAAACATAAAACCTAACATTACTGACCTTATACATATTATGGGAGCCGCCTATGCTACGCACCAGACGGAGCGTTTTCGTTAAAGAGTATGTCTTCCAGGGGCGCCTCGTCGATAATGCTGATGGTGCTCCTATCTCTGGATATCGCTTTTTCCTTCACCAATTCACTCAGCGCTCTTGATAGAGCTTCTCTTGAACAGCCCAGTCTGGAGGCAAGGCCGGAAATACTGTCGGAAATGCCGACTCCCGGATTCGAGAGAAGGAAATAGGATATTTTTTGTTTTACGGTTTTTTGAGAGAGAATTTCTATGGTGTTGGTTAAATTGATAACTTTCTCGGATATACCTGCTAAAAAAGAAAACAGAACATCGCCGTTCTTCAGCAGCAGCAGAAGTTTGGTTAGATCTAGTTCAACAACTCGCGATTTTTCTATCGCCGATAACCAGCCAGGATAGTTTTTGCCGGAAAAGACTATCAGTTCGGCGTATAAATCACCGGGGTTGAAGTCGTTAATCAGGATCGATTTGCCTGAAGATAATAACCTTGTAAGACCCAGACGCCCTTTCTGAACCAGGCCGAGAGATCTGCATGGTTCCATCGGGCTATGCAGCGTCTCTCCCCTGGTTAGCTCTATTACCTTACCGCCGCTGAACATGCTTTGAAGCGGCAAATCAATCATTTTCGAAGCATATCATGGGCAGCGGAACTGTCATAGAGAGTGCTCAAAAGTACTGCTTGCCTGTTTTTTTCAGCTGGCGGCTGAACTTGGCGATGGCTTTTCCACGCGCTTCTTTTTGCTTTCTGGCTTGAACATCCTGTTTCGACTTCAAATACTTCAACTCCCGCTGCATTCCGAGATAGCTTTCAAACCTGGCCTGCTCTATTTCGCCGGACGCTACTGCTTGTTGGACCGCACAGCCAGGTTCATTGCTATGGCTGCAGTCACGGAATCGGCATTCACCAAAAAGCGCTTCAATTTCCGGAAACGTCGCTCCAAGGGTGTTCTCTTCTCCCCAGAGCTGGAGTTCCCGCAGACCTGGAGTGTCTATAATCAAGGCGCCGGCGCTCAAGCGAATGAGCTCTCTGTGGGTCGTAGTATGTCTTCCCCGCAGATCCTGCTCCCGCTGCGCACCTGTATCCAGCAGATTTGAACCGGCGAATTGATTGATAATTGATGACTTACCGACCCCCGATCTGCCGACCAGAACTATTGTCGTTCCCGGAACAGCATACTTTTGTAAGGCGGGAAATCCTTCTCCAGTTAACGCACTTGTCGCTAAAACCGGTGCTCCGGCGGCAACTGATTCCGCGGTGAGTACCGCTGCTTCGATATCCTCACAAAGATCGGCCTTGTTTAGAATGACCACCGGCCCCGCGCCGCTCTCCCAGGCGGTCGTGATATATCTCTCCAGCCCTCTCAGGTTGAAGTTGCGTCCGCCATCTAATCCGTTTACCAGAAATACATAATCTATGTTTGAAGCAAGAACCTGTTCTTCGGTTACATTCCCCGGTATTTTTCGCGTAAGCGCTGAATAGCGAGGCAGAGTCTCCCGTATGATCCAATGTTCGTGATCGGTTTTTATGTCTGCCAGGAGCCAGTCGCCTACGGCCGGGAAATCACTTTTTTTCGTAAAGCTGTTGAGAAGAGAGCCGGTCAAGATAGCCCAGTTTTCACCGGCATCGCTGACAAGGCGGTAGAGCTGAGAAGATTCTCCGACCACCCGGGCCGGCCTGCATTCCGTATTTGTCGCTAATCTATCCGTTAGCTCGGGATGAGATCCGACGAAGCGGTTCCATCCATAGTCGTTTATGTTCATGTTGATAATTCCTCTTTCAATCTGTCAAAAACTATATTGCTCGGGAAAGGCATCTCGGTTATCGGCCGAGCGGCAATCGCAAACAACGCCACTTCGTTATCGTCTCCCGCTATGCGGTTGGTTTTTATAATCCCGCATTTGCAGCAGCGGTGGATAAGAGCCCATTCGCGATTCGCTCTGGTCCACACACCTATCGGTTCCATCTCGCCCCTGCATCCGGACCTTCTGTCTCCGGGGCGGATGTCCAGATGTAGACTCCAGAGGCATAACGGGCAATGGTTTCGATGCATCGATCCTGAATTCGGCGGCGCGGCAGCCCTGCCGCATCGGCTGCAGATAAATGTTTCCGTGTAGTTGATTTCTTCTTTGTTCGATCTCGACATACGTTCCTTTCACATGGATAAATCGAGGCGAGGTCCGTAATAGGTGCAACCAGCCTACAGGTACGAAATTGAGAATGTCTTAATGAATTTAGATCTCGCAGAAGAGTTAGACCGAAATTGACGCGAAAGCGCCGGTGCTGATGCGGAACAGCGTAATTCGGAGTGGAATGAAGACAGGTACTAATGATATGGTACGGTGAATTAAAGTCTGTACTAAATTAGCCTCATCCCCTCTATCGGGAGATCCCTTTTACAAATACCGACATTAATGCCCTCCTTGTGAGCTGAAAGAATAATCTATTATGCCGTCTTGATATATTTCTGTCAACCCGAGTTTGGGCGACGCCTTAATTTCTGTGAGAATCGAGAACGGAAGTGATGATCTCAATCAAGCCCGCCATGCGAAAGGGCTT
>JABGPX010000753.1 GCA_018644745.1 Spirochaetales bacterium | reverse complement strand
TCTTTCAATATTGATGCAACAACCTCTGCCTGAACATCCTCAGCGAAATCTCCGAGCTTTGGATCTTCTCTGACCCAAACTTCATCAACCCCGTATTCCAGTATCTCCACAGCGATATCTTTTACGTCTACACCAAGAAGTATTGCGTAGATGGGTTTATTCAAGACTTCTTTTATTTCCCGGGCTTGGCCGATAATCTCCTTCACGACCGAAGAGAGCGATCCGTTGCGATGCTCCGCGTAGACACAGATACCAGAATATTCCTCGAGCTTCTGTTCACCAAAGGTTGATTTTGAAATAACAATGGCGTCAAAAGGACACGGATCGACGCAGGCGCCGCATAAGGTACATTTATCGTCGTTTATTATCGCAAGCTTGTCGACCATATCGATGGCGTTGTATGGGCACACCTTCTGACATTTAGTACAACCCACACATTTATGTTCAATTACCTGTATTCCACTCATGTTACTCCCCTTTCGCCGCGCCGAATTGAATACCGCCGGCTCGAAGCTCGTCGAGGAGCTGTTTTACCGTATCGGCAGGTTCGCCATCGAAAACTTTTCCGCCGCCGGGTTTCGGTGGCGAGAAGATTTTCATAACCTGAGTTGGTGATCCATTCAATCCGATCCTTTCATCACCGATACCGAGATCATCAATATTCCATACAGTAATTTCTGCCTTTTTCGCAGCCATTTTACCCCTAAGAGAGGGCAGTCGAGGCTCGTTGATCTCTTTTACTACGGTGAGAATAAGCGGGAGTTTTGCTTTCAAGCGAACATACCCCTCTTCCAGAAGCCGTTCACAAACAATTTCCTCTTCGGAAATCTCTTCTATTTTACGAATATCCGTAATATGGGGCAGATCGAGGTGCTCCGCGACCCCCGGTCCTACCTGGCCGGTATCGCCGTCGATAGCCTGTTTTCCCATGAAGATAAGCCCCACGTCATCCATCTTGCGAATTGCTTCGGCGAGGGTATAGGAAGTTGCGAGGGTGTCGGCGCCGGCGAAGGCTCTATCGGAGAGTAAAATCGCATCATCCGCGCCGAGACTAATAGCGGTTCGAAGAGCGTCTTCCACCTGCGGAGGACCCATCGAAAGAATAGTTACTTTGCCGCCGATTTTCTCCTTGATTCGCAGAGCTTCCTCGATAGCATATACATCAAAGGGGTTGATTATCGACTCGACTCCTTCGCGAATCAAGGTATTGGTTTCCGGATTAATACGGACGTTAGTTGTATCCGGAACCTGTTTTATGCAAACTAGGATGTTCAATTAATTAGCCCTCGTTCCGAATGCTCTCTTTAATCAGATTCATTGCGATTATTTCGCGTTGAATCTGGTTCGTGCCTTCGTAAATCTGGGTGATCTTGGCGTCACGCATCATCTTTTCAACGGGATACTCTTTCATGTATCCGTATCCCCCGAAGATCTGCACCGCATCGGTAGTAACCCGCATGGCCGCGTCGGAAGCCAGCACCTTTGACATTGCGGAAATTCCGGCAATGTTCTTAGCACCGGCATCGACGTTTTTTGCTACCTGATAGGTTAGCGCTCTCGCGGCCTCTACCTGCATAGCCATATCTGCCATCATGAACTGAAGGCCCTGAAAGGATGAAATCGGTTTGCCGAACTGATGGCGCTCCCTTGAATATGAAATCGCTTTATCCAGAGCACCCTGAGCAATACCAAGGGCCTGAGCCGCGACGCCGGGCCGTGACTGATCAAAGGTTTTCATGGCAACCATGAATCCCATACCTTCTTTGGAGAGGCGATTTGTTTTCGGCACGCGGCAGTCCTGGAATATGAGCTCGCGAGTGGCGGAAGCACGAATACCCATCTTGTCTTCTTTTTTTCCAAACTCGAAGCCAGGTGTGCCTTTTGGTACAAGAATGGCGGATGAGCCGCGGGCGCCTCTGCTCGGATCTGTCTGACAGATAACCGTGTATATCTCGGCCTCGCCGCCGTTGGTTATCCACTGCTTTGTTCCATTAATGATATAGTCATCGCCGTCGGCAATTGCCGTGGTTGCAATAGCGGAAGCATCACTTCCGGCATTGGCCTCGGTAAGAGCAAAAGCTGCAATTATTTCGCCTGATGCAAGCCGCGGAAGCCAGGTCTGTTTCTGTTCCTCATCTCCAAAGAGAATGATTGGAATTGTGCCGAGTCCCGAAGCCGCATAACCGAGAGAGATTCCACCACAAGCCTTAGATAGCTCTTCGACTACCAAAGACATCCCAAAAATACCTGCGTTGATACCTTCATATTCTTCGGGTATAAAAACTCGAAACATGTCAGCGTCGCCAAGTATTTTCACGATATCCCAGGGAAACGTTCCCTCTTCATCGTACTGAAGAGCAATCGGTTCGATCTTTTCTTTGGCAATTTGGGCGGCGGTGTCCTTGATCATCTGCTGTTCTTCGGTCAGAAAATAGTCCATTATTGCATCCTTTCTTGTGAATTTTGTGGATTGAAGCACGTAGTAAGCGTTTCGGGGATAGTAGGAAACCCTTGTACGATTGTCAAGTATACGAGATTAGAGAGAAAAGCGATATTCGAGAAGATCACAGGTAAAATCGCCTTCTCCGCCCGGCTTCTTTATGTTTTGAGCAAAAAGCCTTGGCAGATACAAAAGAATATCCCCGGATTCGCGTTCTTCCCTGACAAAGAAATTTGAGAGCGTGAGCTCCTCGTTTATCCCGTCTACCCGGTCATCAATAATCTCCATGCTATCTTTAATGAGAAGGCCGCTGCCGCGATCTGCTTCGACCGCCAACAAAGGGTATCGCGGAGCGTTTCCTCGAGGGTTTTCTTCACAGATATTTCAGATCCAGAACACCCGCCCGTCCGACAGCTCAATGAGCTGGGACATAGAGCTGGGCGAATGAAAAGGCTGTACCGCGGTATTTCCGGAATATCTCCAGGGCTCAGGCACGCTCCAAGTCTCACCGCCATCTGAGGAAAGAGAATACCAACGGTAACCCGGAAGTTCCGGCCGCGCGTCGTTACTTCCACGCATTACGCAGAGTATCTTTCCTTCGTCGAGTTTTGCGATCGTGGGCTCAACCATGCCCCTGGTAGTTCGGTTCGGATCACCGATTATTCTCTCTGAGCAGGTCCAGCGCAGACTGCCGTCGGGATTCCATGTTCCAAACAACATCATTGCATCGGTATAGGTATAACCGTCGCCCGGGTTCGTGTAATATCCATCCTCACCTGCCGGTGATACCTGCACGGGAACCACTATAACTCCGTCACTCCGAGTGATAGGCCGGCATCCGAGATCGCCAATCATCATTGCATTTTTCCCGAGCTCTATTCCCGGCATATGCTTGGCAGGCGAGAAGTCCGCGCCATCGTGAATAATCTGGCCTTCAATCAGGCGGCTTCGGTCACCATTTTCAGAAACCGCATAGTGAAGGGTCCACTGCTTAAGCCCTTCAAGTGGATCATCCGTCGGCAGCACACCTTCGGTCCAGATAAGAATGTACCGGCCGGTCACTGGATCGACGTATCCCCCGCGGGGATGACGGCGGCCGGTTCCGTCCGGGTGAGCAAAGTCCATGTCCCAGGTAATCGAGTCTTCCCAGGTTCTCCCGTTATCCAGAGACCGCTTAATATAGCAGACATCCGCCGTATCGCTGCGGGATATATGAGTCAGGTAGCTGATGAGTTCGCTGCCGCTCTTCTTACAATAATAAGCAGCCCCCATTGCGCCGACTCCGGATCCCGGGGAAGGAATAAAAACTCTCTTGGATATTATGTTCATTTGGAAAAATCTCCCTAATTATCTGCGTATTCAGGCCGCATTGGTGCAAACACTTCAAGAACTTCCGAGTCTTCCAGCACCTCGGCACCATGAGGTTCCTCAGATTCGAAGGCATACCCGCAACCGGGCCCTGCTATGAAGGTACTGCTTCCGTCTCCAGTTTTGAATTTTACCTTCCCGCTAATAATATAGCCGGTTTGCGCGGCTGGATGGTGGTGGAGAGGAATGGAAGCGCCTTTTTTCATCTTAAAATGACAGAGCATTGTATCGGTGGCATACGCCACGGTAGTCCGGGCGATACCCTCAGGACTCTCGACTGCTTCTAAATCCTGCGTGTTTGCTCTCTTTCTCACATTCTCCGTCATGCCTATAGCCGCCTTCCGATAAAAATTTTCGTGAAGTCACTATGATGAGATCTATTAGGTGTGTCAAGAAATAACGCCGGCAGTTCTATTCCTTTCCAAAAGATTCTATGTATTCAATAGATTGGTGGCGGAAGTAGGTATTGTAAAGCTCCGAATAATTTCCACCGGCGGCCAGCAGGCTGTCATGATCGCCTTCCTCAATAATCCCGCCGTTTGATAGCACGATTATTCTATCGGCAGTTTTCACCGTCGACAACCGATGAGCGATTACCACCGCGGTTCTATTCGCCATGATGGTTTCGAGACCGTCCTGGATCTGAGCCTCGGTAAATGGATCGACGCTCGCAGTCGCTTCATCAAGAATAAATATACCGGGATTTTTCAGAAGTACCCTGGCCAAAGCTACGAGTTGACGCTGCCCCATGGAGAGACTGCTTCCGCGGGTACCGACATCCGAATCCAGGCCGGAAGGCAGGTCTTCGATCCAGTCACCTTTTGAAATATGCCGCGCCGCATCTTCAACCATTACATCATCGGCACCGGGTTTGCCATATCTGATATTGTTCCGAATGCTTCCGCCGAACAGATATGGAGATTGAGGCACTACCCCGATATGATTACGGTATTCGCTGATATCGAGAGACCGGATATCCGCTCCATCGATAGACAGCAATCCATCCTGAAACTCATAAAATCGTGCGATGAGTCTGGCGAGGCTTGTTTTTCCAGCACCGGTGTGTCCTACAATTGCCAGAGTTTCACCCGCTGGTATGTGAAGAGAGAAATTACCCAGGACCTGTTCCTTCTCGTTGTAGCTGAAGTTTACCTGCCGAAAATCTATGTCGCCGCGAAAAGCGCCGACGGAGTTATTCCCCATCTGTTTTACTCTTGGTTCCGCATCGATAAGGGCAAATACTCTCTCGGATGAAGAGAGACCGTCCTGAAACTGGCTCCAGAACGAGGCAATACTCATCATAGGCCACCAAAAAATCCAAACCGACTGCATAAACAAAAACCAGTTCCCCGGTGAAATACCGGCACCGCGGGTAGCAAGGCCGCCGAGATAGGCAATCAGTCCAATAGCCACTCCCGCGGTAAGATTCATTACGGGGAAAATAGTATTCATTACGAGGCCGCGTGCGAGGCCTACCTTATATGCCTGGCGATTATTTTTATCAAAAGTCTCGTATATTGCGCTTTCCTGCCTAAATCCCTTTGCTACCATGATCCCGCTAATGGATTCCTGAATAAGAGCATTGATTTTTGCGGTTACCCGTTTGGCGTTTCGAGTAACCTTTCGAGCTATCCGTCGAAAACTCCAGGCTATCAGGAATACAACGGGTGTCATTGCGATAACAAGAAAGGTAAGCCGCACCTCAATAGTAAACAGCCACGTCAGAAGTATCGCCAGCAGCATGAATTGGCTTATTACATCAACAACGAGCGTTATTACATTGGAAAAATCCTGGGTATCTGATGTAATTCTGCTGACAATCTTGCCTGTCGGATGCTCATCAAAAAAGGAGAGATCATGATGAACCGCCGCCTGGAATACATCCTTGCGAATATCCAGTACAACGTTTCCCACAACCTGGGCAGAAACCCATTGCCGCACAAAGTTGAATCCCCAGGCGAACACGCCTAACAGCAGAACCCCTGAAGCGAGAAGCAGGATCGCCCGGTTCGTTATGTCTTTCGCTACCAGATCGATACCTTTTGAAATGAGTATCGGTCCAGCGGTGCCGAACACCGAGTTCAGAGTAAGCATGGCCGCGACGGCGAACATTTTTCGGCGATACACTCCGAAGTAACGGGAGATCCGTCGAAGCAGCTCCCTGTCGCTGTAGTTTCTATCGTAAGACTCAGAATCGAGTCCATCAAGAATAAATGGCATTCTGCTCCCCTGCTAATTATACCTTACGAATATCCGACGGTAGTCCGAGCTGCGCTCCATGAGTTCGCTATGGGAGCCTTGATCGGCCACCCTGCCCCGCATGAGTACCACGATCGTATCTGCCCAGCGGATTTGGCTGAGTCGATGAGTAATAAGAAAAGTGGTGCGCTCTTTGCTGATAGCCCGCATGGCGGTCTGGATGTCATCCTCCGTGGCGCTGTCAATGGCACTGGTGCTGTCATCCAGAACAAGGATTCGCGGGTTGGTGAGAAAAGCTCTTGCGATAGCGATACGCTGGCGCTGCCCTCCGGAGAGGGTTACTCCGCGTTCGCCGACCTCGGTGTCATAGCCATGCTCAAATGACAGAATGAAATCATGAGCCTGAGCCTGACGCGCCGCCTCTTCAATCCGTTCTCTGGTGGCATTGGTCTGGCCAAAAGCGATATTGTCAGCAATCGAGCGGGAATACAGGAACACGTCCTGCTCTATTGTAGAAACTTGCGATCGTAGCGAATCCAGGCTCCAATTTCTTACGTCGACACCATCGATAGTGACCTCGCCTTTGCCGGCATCAAAAATACGATTGATAAGCCGGGTAAGAGTGGTCTTACCCGATCCTGTCTGCCCCACTATCGCCACGGTCTGCCCGGGGGTTACCGAGAGGGAAATATCTTCGAGTACCGGACTGCTCCCATAAGCAAAGTGAACTCCGTCGAACTTCACCGAACCTTCGATCCTCGCGCGTCGCCCATCGGTGTTTTCGTCCAGTTCCGACTCGGTATTTATCAGTTTGAGAATGCGGTCGGCACTCGCGATTCCGAGCTGAACAAGATTGAAGGAGAAAATGGAAATAAATGTAGGAAAACGAAGAGTGCCCATCAATCCCAATAAGCCGACATCCTGACCAAGGCTCAAGGCCCCCGCCCTCCATGTATAGAGCCCATGAAAAAAAGCGGCTGCCCAGAATACCCCGAAAACAAGCATAGGAAGATAGAAAGCCTGAATACGGCCCTGTTTGATAAAATAGTCGCGAAAGGTCCGCGCATTTCCAATGAATTTATCCCACTCATAGTGCTCACGCACATTGGCTTTCACGACCTCAATACCAGCCACAGCGTCAGTGAGTCCGGCGTTCATCTCACCAAATTGATCCCGCTGGGCAATACTCACCGGCTTCAGACGGCGGTTATAGTCGTACACCGTAAGTATCAGAAATAGGGTAAAAATCGCGGGGATGAGAAGAAGCTTCCAACTGATCAAGCCTATCATCACAATCGGCACCACAAGGCCGATAGCTGCGTCTACTATTAGCATGACTCCTGGGCTGAACATCATGTTGAGCATTCGCACATCGTTAGTCGCGCGGGCCATGATATCGCCGATTCGCTGTCTACTGTGAAAAGTTTGGCTTTTTCCAAGGAGGTCGGCGTACATCTCCGCTCGGGAATCTCTTTCTATCCTTTGGGAGAGGAATTCCGTCGAAAAGTTTCTGACAAGCCCGGCAACGCCTTGAATCACGGCAAAACCGATAATCGCCAGTGCAATCGAAAGAAGAGCTTTTGATTGCCAGCCTGGAGCGATAATGGTGTCAAAACCTCTCCCGATTAAAATTTGAATGTTTGAATATGCAAAGTTATTAAAAAATGAGAGAACGATGAGAAGCAGGGGAAAGAGGGGATATCGAAGGGCGTGGGAGGTAATCCAACGTACCGGACCGCGGCGGTTATACCGATATGCATCGGAAATCAAAAACTCTGCTTTTCTCATTATTTTTTAATCCCTAGTGCATATTTATACGGTAAAAAATAAATCCGGTATAGAGAAACAGCACCTGATCCAGAAATATCAGAATGCTGCTTATTTACTCATATATTTAATCCAAATTGAATATTGCTGACAATTGTGGTAAAATTAAACAGATAGTAGGCTCAATACTGAATATCCACATTTAGTATAATGCTATCGTGGAGGGGACATATGATCAGGAACAAAGCAATTCTCACAATTGTAAGTATTCTTTGTTTGATAATTACGTTTTCGGCGGCCGCCGAGGGCTTTGAGGACATATCATTTCATTTAATACCCGGTTTTGAACTCCCGGTTGGGCCGAGAAGCGGTGTCTTTCACACCGACGCACCCTACACCGTCGGCGGTTCAGCTGCATTTAGGGGGCAGTACATTTTCCCCAGCCTGCCTCTGCTCTATCTTGACGGCGGCATCTCGTATAATATCCAGCCGACTCAAGCCAAGGCAAGACCTCTTTCGCTTCTGGGCGCCGGAATCGGGTCCGGAGTGAATTATAGAATCGGCAATATCATGAGCATAAACGCAGGCGCGGAATTTGGTATGTATCTTGGAATGTTTCCTGGCGAAAGCTCCGCGGGAAACCCGTATTTCGGCGGTAGAGCTTCGGTATCATGGGATTTCTCACCCTCTTTTACCCTCGCAGTTGGTGCCGGCTACAAGTACTACCTTGGATACGACGGCAATGCCGGCTCGTATACCGACTTATATCAGGGTATAAACGCGACTGTTGGTACAATATTCAAGATTGATTCTGGAACAGAACGCACGAAAATGAAGATAGATGAAGCGGATATGGCACCGGTATTTCCTGTGTTCTACAGTTACTATGATTCAAACCCGATAGGGCATGTTACGATCCGCAATGATGAGAACAGCCCCGTGTCAGACGTGAAAGTATACTTCAACGTACCTCAGTACATGGACCAACCTCGATTATCCGCGACTATACCGGCACTAAGACGCGGCGAAGAGGCAACAGTTGAGTTGAATGCGCTTTTTCTCAACAGCATTCTCCAACTCACCGAGCCTGCAAAGGCTTCGGCGGAAGTAATCGTCGAATACACATACCTTGGAAAACAATTCACCCGAAAAAATCCCTATACAATTCGAATCCACCACCGGAACTCAATGACCTGGGACGACGATCGCAAAGCGGCCAGTTTCGTGGCTCCCCGTGATCCG
>JABGPX010000006.1 GCA_018644745.1 Spirochaetales bacterium | reverse complement strand
ATGCCGAAGGGGATCAGGACAACAGAAAGATCGCATCAGATATGCTTCTGTCCGTTTTCACAACCTTTTTACTTGTGTGGAAGATCAGCCCGTTGGTGTTCAGATTTAGTCTGATTGTGGATGAACCTCTGTCGCTGCTGTATCTCCCCGGAGGCATCGCCGGAACAATAGCCGGTATTCTCGCAAGCTTCGTCTACCTCGCGGTATATTATCTCCGTCACCGCCCTCTGCCGCCGGGGCTAATACGGATCTTTTCGATTTGCACGTCCGCGGCTTTGATTTCATTTATCGCGGCTGGTCTCCTTTTCTCATCTATAACCAGAGGCGGCGCCGGGGAAAAGAACTTCGCTCCGGAGTTCGGGCTTTCCGGCCTTGACGGCGTGGAATACCAGTTATCAGACTACCGAGGTAAATACGTGGTGTTGAATTTCTGGGCCAGCTGGTGCGCCCCGTGTCGGGTGGAAGTACCTGAACTCACCGCATTTCATTCATCGCTAAAGGGAAATGACAGCGTGGTGATCCTCGCGATCAATCAGACCTCCTCGGAAAAGAACCTGCAAGCTGTTTCAGACTTCGCCGAGCTTTACAGCATGGAGTTCCCGATTCTTCTCGACCGAGGCAACCGGGTACACTCGCTTTTTGGTATCCGCGGCATACCGACAACCTTTATTATAGATCCTGACGGAGAGGTCATCTCAAGACGAACCGGCGCGGTAAATAGATCGTGGCTGCGGGCCGTCACCAGGTAAAATCTCAAATCACTTCGTGTTTAATTCTCATTGCATCCATGCACACATGCTGATATTGTAATCCTGCCGGGCATCATTTCGACCTGCCGGTATTACATGAAAAGAGGCATATACATGAGCACATTACAATGGGGAATAATCGGTACCGGAGCAATCGCCAAGGCTTTTGCCCACGGACTCAAGCAATCAAAAAGGGGAACCGCGGTCGCGGTGGGATCCCGGAATCAAGAAACTGCGGATAACTTTGGCGGCGAGCACGGTATAACCAAACGATACGGCAGCTATGATCAGCTGCTTGCGGACCCGGAAGTACAGGCCGTGTATGTTTCTACGCCGCACCCGTTCCATGCCGAATGGGCTGTAAAAAGCATAAAAGCAGGCAAACATGTGCTCTGCGAAAAACCCCTTGGACTAAATCACCCGCAGGCGATGATGATGATTGAAGCGGCCCGTGAGAAGGGTGTTTTCTTCATGGAAGCATTTATGTATCGCTGTCATCCTCAAACCGACAAACTCGTCGAACTTATCAAGAGCGAGGTAATCGGCGAGGTCCGGATGATTAAGGCCGCGTTCGGATTTGGCGGCGGACATACGATAAACGCCGAAAGCCGAACCCTCAACAAAGGCCTGGGAGGCGGAGGGATCCTCGATGTGGGCTGCTATCCTGTATCAATGTCCAGGCTCATCGCCGGCGTGACGATGGGAAAACCCTTCGCCAATCCGACCGCGGTTGCTGGCGGAGGACAGGTCGGGGAGACGGGAGTCGATGAGTGGGCCGCCGCGGTACTTACCTTCGGAAACGG
>JABGPX010000549.1 GCA_018644745.1 Spirochaetales bacterium | reverse complement strand
GTATCAACAATAGGACATTTTTCCTTGCCGATTTTCTTGTGGTACCACATCCATGCTTCCGGGTTTATCGGCTCACCGACGCTGCCGAGCACTCGCAGACTCGAGAGGTTGTGTTTATCCACATATTCGTCTCCCCACTTCATGAAGGCTCGAATCGCGGTAGGGGCCGTATAAAATATGCTCACCTGATGATCGTCAATCATCTGCCAGAATCTGTCTTTATCAGGATGATTCGGCGCGCCTTCGTACATCAGAATTGTTGCTCCGCACATCAGCGGGCCATACACAATATAGCTGTGTCCTGTTACCCAACCCACATCGGCGGTACACCAGAAAACATCCTCGTCTTTCAGATCGAACACATAACTCATCGTTGTATGAGTCCCAACCGCGTATCCGCCGGTTGTGTGCACGATACCTTTTGGCTTTCCTGTAGTTCCGGATGTATACAATATAAAGAGAACATCTTCCGAGTCCATTTCTTCCGGAGAGCAATTACCATCCTGCTGAGCCATCAGCCGGTGATACCAGTGATCCCGTCCTTCAGAGAATTGGAGGAGGTGGTGTTCGCCAGGTAGATTTTCCACAATAACTACGTGTTCAATACTTGGGCATGTTTCAAGGGCCCTGTCAGCGTTGTGCTTGAGGGTAATAACCTGGCCGCGTCTCCAACCGCCATCCGCGGTGATGAGTACTTTGCATTGGGAATCGTTAATTCTATCGGCGAGAGAATCTGCTGAAAACCCGCCGAAAATAACGTTGTGTATCGCGCCGATTCTGGAGCTGGCAAGCATAGCCACTACAGCTTCAACAAGCATCGGCATGTATATTGCGATTCTATCTCCTTTCTCGACGCCCAGTGCTTTAAGGCAATTGGCGAATTTACTTACCTCTCTATGAAGCTGCCGATAGGTAAGGGTCCGCACATTTCCGTTTTCACCCTCCCAGATAAGAGCGGCCTTGTTTGCCCTGGCTCCTCCAAGATGACGGTCAAGGCAGTTGTCGGTAATGTTGATTTTCCCGCCTGTATACCATTTTGCGTGGGGGGCATCCCATTCCATCACCTTATCCCATGGCTTTGACCAGTGAAGCCGGCGAGCTTCATCTTCCCAATAAGCGAGAGGATCTTTTTTCGCCTTTTCGTATAAATTCTGATCGTTTATAATCGCATTCTTTGCGAACTCGGGGCTTGGTGGGAACTCTCTGCCTTCATCGAGTAAGTCGCCGAATACCTGGTTTTTATTGTCGCTCATTTTACCGCTCCTAAGAGAGAAAGAGATTTAGGCGGCCGGGAGTACCGTCCTTTGATGAGTTATGCAGATGCCGCCTCAACAAATGTAAGTTATTCGATCAGGAATAATCAAGTCCTTTCCCGCGGCGATTTGACTTCCGGCATTCCACAGTATAGGTTTCTTAGATGAATCTTTGTTTCATAGTTAACCCAAATGCCGGCAAGAAAAAAGGCGTATTTCTCGCTGAAAACGCGGTGGAGCTTTTAAAAGAACGTGGTCACACGACCGAATTGAGGGTTTCTTCCGGTCCGGGAGACACTCGAACATTGGCTGCCGATCTCGATACCGGTCCTTTCGACGGCGTTGTCGCTGTCGGCGGAGACGGTACTTTATTTGAGGTTATCAATGGTCTGCTTACGGGAAGGAATGAAATACCTGTTCCTGTCGGCCAGATACCGGTGGGAACCGGCAATTCGTTCATAAAAGATCTTGGAATTGACACTCTCGATGACGCGGTTGAAAAGATATCCGGGGGCGCTGTCAGGGATATCGATCTTGGTCACTTTACATGCGGCGACGGTGAGTATTTCTTTATCAACCTGCTGGGTGCCGGATTCGTTTCCAATGTTGCCTACCGGGCAAAAAAGTACAAATGGCTCGGTTCGCTCAGTTATATTCTTGGGGTACTCGAAGAACTAGTGGCGCTTAAACCATGCCGTTGCGAACTTACAATCGACGGCGTCCTGTACGAACGGGATCTTATTTTTGTAGAGATCTGTAATTCCCGTTTAACCGGCGGAAATATGATTATGTCGCCCGGTGCGAAAATAGATGATGGGCTTCTGGATATTATGGTGCTCAATCCGGTACGCCGCGGGAAATTGCTCAAGCTCTTTCCCAAGATTTATGACGGCTCCCATATCGACGATGAGGATGTTGAGGTATTCACTGGCAAGGAGATCAAGCTTGAGACCGCATTCCCGTTGGCGCTGACTCCCGATGGCGAGACTTTCGGCACCACGCCGATCGATGTGGAAATGTCCGCCATCAAGGTGCCGATGTTCGGGTGATTATTTTTTTATTACATTTAGGCTCGGGGGCAGCGTGAATCAGGTTGAATTAAATTTCCATGAGAAGAATTATATGCTCGATTTTCCCGATGAGGTAGACATCCTCGGGATGGGATCGGCAAATCCGTTGAGCGATCCGGCACGTAAGATTCTCCAAGCTCTTGATAAGCCGATATCTGCACCTTCTTTGCGGGAGATCATCAGATCAAAAAACGCAAAAGCCTCATTGACTGATCTCACCGCAGCAATTGTAGTTTCCGATACCACAAGACCGGTACCATATAGGGGACCTTCCGATATTTTGAAACCTTTGGTTAATATCCTAATCGCCGAGGGGGTGAAACCGGAGAATATTCGAGTCCTCATTGCCACGGGCACTCATCGCGGTTTGACTCAGGACGAGATTGCAGAGATGGTTGAGCCTTCGGTTTTATCCTCGGGAATACAGATCATCAATCATGATTGCCTTGATGTTTCGAATCTTACCCATCTCGGTGAAACCTCTCGGGGAAGCAGCATCCTGATAAATTCACTTTTTATTGATAGTGATATGAGAATTCTCACGGGACTTGTGGAAAGCCATTTTATGGCCGGCGTTTCCGGCGGCCGTAAATCCGTCTGCCCGGGTCTGGTCGGCGAAGAGAGCACATACATATTTCATGGACCTGAAATGATGGCTCACCCAATGGTCAAGGATCTGCAGCTTGAAGGCAACCCGTGTCATGAGGAATCTCTCGAATTCGCAAAGGCCGCCGGCGTAGACTTCATTTTGAATGTGACTCTCGACCACGAGTTCAATATAACCGGTGTGTTTGCCGGCGATCTTGAAGCGGCCCACTTAACCGCTGCGGATTTTCTTACCAGTTATGTGGGGATTCCGGTCGAGGCCGGGTACGACGCGGTGATAGTTCATGGTGGTTTTGTCGGAAAAAGTCACTATCAGGCGGGCAAAGCCGCGGTCACCGCATCCACAATTATACGTTCCGGCGGAATGGTGTTGCTAGTTTCGGACAATACCGACGCCGATCCCATCGGGAGCTTGAATTACCGAACTGGTATTCAGCTGCTGAAGATCATCGGACCGCAGAAAATGCTTAGACTGCTGAAGTCTCCGGACTGGACCTTCCTTCCGGAACAGTGGCAGGTGCAGATGTGGTGCAAGCTATTCAATCTCGTGAGCTTTGATCGGTTTTTTTACTACAGCCCGCAATTTGGCGCCGGTGATTATGCTTCAGTTCCGGGTCTGGGTGCCAATTCTCTCATAGCCGCCGGCGGGTCCGAGAACGCGGAAAACGGTGACGTAAAAGTCGTCATCGAGAAAGGATACGCTGCAATCCGCTCCCGGCTGATCGCAGAGGGTATCACATCGCCGCGTATTGCGTACCTCAAAGATGGTCCGTACGGCATCCCTCTAGTTTCCGAGGAAAATGTATGAAGGTGAAGTTTGGTTCTCAAGAGCTTGAATATCCGGATCCCAATTTCGGAACGCTGCGGGAAAGCAATGATGTCTTGTATATGGGGCGATGGCTTACCGCGGATATAATCCATTGAACAAACATCTGCTCCTTGTCGGTGCCGGACATGCTCATCTCGAAACTATCATCAATGTTAAGCGGTTTCTGGAAAAGGGAATAAGGGTTACGGTGTTGAGCCCGTCACCGTATCAGTATTATTCAGGAATGGGTCCCGGGCTTCTTCAAGGATTCTACCCTGCGGAAGCTGTTCGATTCGATATGAAAAATATGGCCGAATCTCGAGGCGCTGTTTTTCTTGAAGGTACGGCTGCCCGTGTAGAGCCGGAGAAGCGCCTCGTTCACCTGGCTTCAGGTGATGAAATCGCTTACGACGCGGTATCGTTCAGCATCGGGAGTGAAATCGATACCGGACCGATAGAGATTCTCGGCGACAATATCTACACGGTGAAACCCATCGAATCTCTGTCCTCTGCCCGGCAGGCTATCAACAACGCTCTTCTGGAGCGGAATGTTGAGGTTGTGGTAGTCGGCGGGGGGGCGGCCGGAGTCGAAATAGCGGCGAATGCCTCGCAAATCGGCCGGGAAGCTCCATTCCGTGCCCGGATTTCACTTATTACCCGGGGTAAGCTTTTGAGGCGTTTTCCCGCCGCGGTCCGGCGAAAGGCAAGTCGAAAGCTTCTCAATCTGGGAGTTTCGGTGCTCGAAGACACGGCTATTGAAGGCAGCGCCGCGAAAAACATTGTTACTTCACAGAAAAAGAATATTCCATATAATTTTATGCTTGTCGCATCGGGCACCCGCCCTCCGTCTCTCTTCAGCGGTTCAAATTTGCCGACCGGTGAAACCGGAGGGCTGCTGGTAAACCGCTTTCTGCAAAGCACCGGTTTCCCCGATATTTTCGGCGGCGGCGACTGTATCGATTTTGCACCAATGCCTCTCGCAAAGGTCGGAGTGTATGCTGTAAGAGAGAATGAAGTTTTACTGGAGAACCTGCTGTCTATACTTACCGGCGGTGCTCTCAAAGTATTCTCGCCTCAGAGGCACTATCATCTATCTCTCAACATGGGAGATGGTACCGGGATTTCTTACCGGCCGCCGGTGGTTTTGTCAGGTTTGGTTTCATTCAAAATTAAGGATAAGATCGATAGAAAATTTATGAAAAAGTATCAGGAACCCGAAGTGTCCTCGTAACCGAGATGTTTGAGGATTACGTGTAAAAAATCTGCGCCGTACGAATCGAGTTTATGTTCCCCCACACCCGTAACCCGAAGCATCGCCGGGAGTGAATCCGGACGAAGCGAAGCCATCTCCTTCAAGGTTTTGTCCGAGAAAATTACATAAGGGGGAACACCTTTCGAACGGGCAAGCATTTTCCTCTGAGCCCGCAGCTTTTGGAATAACTCGGAGCTGCCGGGCACATCGGTCGCTTTAGCTTTTAGAAGCGATGATGATTTCTTTTCATCCCGCAATGCAGCTTCGAAGGGAGCCCTACCGTAGAGCACCTCTTTCCCTTTGTCGGAAATACTCAGAGAGTTAAATCGTTCTGAGTCTCTGATAAGGCATTTCTGAGCCACCAGATCATCAACTATCCCACGCCACCAGATTTTGCTTTGATTGCTACCTACACCCCAGGTCGGGAGATGCTGATGGCGGAACTTGCGTATCTTTTCAGTGTCAGCACCGCGTACTACATCGATGACATGACCCGCGCCGAACCTCTCGCCGGTCCGCGCCACCGCCGAGAGTAGTTTCCTCGCGTCTTCTGAAGCGTCGGCGGTTTTGATCTCACCTAGGCACACGTCACAGTTCCCGCAGGTATCCGGAGGTTCCTCGTCAAAGTACTCGAGTATTTGTTTCCGCCTGCACATGTTAGTTGAGGCAAGAGTAACGATGCTCTGCAGGTTCTTTTCAGCGCGTGCCCTTTCGCCTTTCTTCTTGATCTGATCAATGAAGTATCTGACTCTTGAGATATCACCGCTGCTGTATAAAAAAAGGCATTCCGCGGGCAAGCCATCGCGGCCGGCCCTGCCTGTTTCCTGATAATATCCTTCGATGCTCTTCGGCATGTCCGCGTGAATGATAAAACGCACGTTTGACTTGTCGATTCCCATGCCAAAGGCAATCGTTGCCACGATTACATCCGCTTCATCCCGGTTAAAGAGATCCTGATTCTCCATTCTGTTCTGCCTGGCAAGCCCCGCATGATAGGGCAGGGCCCGAACACCATGATGAACGAGAAACGCAGCGGTTTTTTCCGTATTCGCTCGGGAGGTTCGATAGATTATTCCTGATTCTCCGGGACGCTCGGAAATAAAGCGCAGAATCTGACCAGTCGCGTCCTCCTTTGGTATTATTCGATAGCGGAGCTCCGCTCTGTCGAAGGACGCTCTCACAGTAAAGGGATCCTGAAGGCGGAGCAGCTTCACAATGTCTTTTTGAACTTTCAGCGTAGCCGTGGCGGTAAATGCCGCGATCGCGGTATCGGGGAAGCTTGAGCGAATGGTACCAAGATTGAGATAGTCAGGCCGAAAGTCATGACCCCATTCCGAAAGGCAATGAGCTTCATCGACGGCAAAACGCTTTACACCGTATGCTTTGAGTTGTTCGGCAAAGTGGGGAAGGGCAAATCTTTCCGGCGAAATATACAGCAGTTTGATTTCACCGGCTTCCAGGCGTCGATAGACCGCCGATGCTTCTGCCGGCGTCAGGCTGCTGTTGAGACATGCCGCGGGGATGCCGGTGTCTACCGCGGCATCTACCTGATCTTTCATCAGCGCGAGCAGAGGGCTTATCACAATCGAAAGTCCCTCGAGAAGGAGAGAAGGAAGCTGATAGCAGAGAGATTTTCCTCCACCCGTCGGCAGAACCGCGAAAACGTCCTGCCCTTCCAGTATTGCTTCAATAATATCTTTTTGATGCGGCCGGAAAGACGAGAACCCGAATGTTTTCTTTAGAGTGCTGCGGGCCGCTGTTGTGGTTTTCATCAGCATCATTATATCCATAATGAAGAGATTTGGCAGACGTTCGCTTCACTCTTTCCCCTTCTCGGAAGCTGGGCCCCCGGGGCATTCGGAGCAATAATCATGGTTTTTGTGTGCGTCTTTGCATGGAGAAGGTTCATCCGGCAAACCGAAGCGATCGACGTAAATGTGGGGTAATGACCCGGACCTGGTGCCCTTTTCCCAGGGAGCGATTAGGATAGTTATTGCGAATCTACTTGCTTTGCAGCCGGTAAATATAGCGGCCTCTCTGATTATTGGCTACTCCTCGTCCTCCAGCGCGTATTTGATAGCTGCTTCCATGGACATCGCTCGGCCCTTTTCCCAAGCCGCTATAAATCCTTGTTCTCCCAGCTGCTTCCGCATGGATCTAATGTTATCATCCTGCTCTTCCCGCCAGCGCTTTCCCCATTCAGTGAGATCGATAGTTTCCCTTATTAATATCGATGCCCCCGATAGCAGTACCGCCCGCTCGATTTGGCCCGCCATACTTGCCATATCTGCGAATAGTGACAGACAATGAGAAACTTCCGAGTACCCATAATCCATACCCTTTACGCCAGTCTCCCTATGAAGATGCATCGCCTCCGCGAGAAGTGCTTTGGATCGCGTCAAGTTGCCCTGCTTCATCATAACGGTTCCCAAATCTATGAGCACTATAGCGATATAGAGTTTGTATTGAATACGTCTGAATGTTTCCAGGCTCTCTTCAAAAAGAGCCGCTGCTCGCGCTAGATCTCCTTGAAGCATGGCGACCGATCCTAAATGGTGTCGTGCATTGGAAGCTTGAATCACGTTGCCACCTGCTTCAATATGGGCCAAGGCGTCTTCAAAAAGACTTTGCGCGTTTTCCAAATCTCCGCGGTCCAACGCGATCATACCCAACGATGAGAGCGCGTGGCCTATTCCATCACTATTGCCAGTTTCCCTTGAAACAGCAAGACATTCCTCGAAGACAGTTGCTGCTTTTTTGCTGTCGCCTCTCCAGAAGGACCAGGCTCCGATCTGCCAAAGCGAATCGACACCCCCCCCGGAATCTGCCATTTCACGATACATGGTGAGACTCCGTTCGAGCAACTGCATGCCCCGGGTTTCGTCTCCCATATCGCATGCAAGAAAGCCGGCTTCGCGGATTACATTTGCCAAAGCAGATGATGATGAACCCCCAGCGCTTATGGCCTTGTCGAGTAATTCGCGGCCTTCTCTGTAGCGTTTTGCCGGACGTAATAAAGTCTGGAATGCCAGCCCGGCCAACTCGATTCCGAGTTCTATCTGACCGCCGTTCAGAGACCAGGCCAACGCCGATCTGAAATTGCCGTACTCTTTCTCCAGCTTGTCTAACCAGACTACTCGATTCAATCCGACGAGTTCGGGTTCGGCTTCCGCCGCCAGTGTTAGAAAGTACCCTGCGTGCTTTCTTCTCACTTCTTCCGCGTCACCGCTGTCGACCAATCGTTCGTCTGCATATTCACGTACTGTTTCCAGCATCGCAAACCTTGGATTGCCGTCTGATTCCTCACGTTTGAGCAAACTCTTCTCTTCGATAGATGCTATATTATCAAGAACATCATTATCCTCATCATTCCCCGTGCGGCAGACTTCTTCCGCGGCCTCGAGTGTAAATCCGCCTGCGAACACCGTAACTGTCTGAAAATCATTCTTTCTTCTTCATCCAGCAGATCGTAGCTCCAGTCAATTGTCCCTCTTAATGTCTGTTGCCGGGCTGGGCGGTCTCGCGCGCCTCTTGTCAAGAACGATAAACTCTTGTCGAGCCGTTCCAGCATCTTCTGCGGCGACAGCAAGCGTATGCGTGCCGCCGCGAGTTCTATTGCTAAAGGAAGCCCGTCAAGACGGCGGCATATATCAACTACCGCCGACACATTCGCCCCGCTAACTTCGAATTCAGGCTGAGCTGCCGCAGCTCGATCTTCAAAAAAACGCGCAGCTTCACATCTATTCAACAGGGTTTCGAGATCAAGGTCCAAGTCGGTTGCAGTTTCCCGATCAGGCAGGGATAGCGGCGACACAGGAAAATCATATTCGCTATGCAGATGCAGTATTTCGCGGCTTGTAACTAAAAATTTTAGTTCGGCGCATTCAGCCAATAGATCGGCTATGGAAGTACTGGCTGCTATGACATGCTCGAAATTATCGAGAACAAGAAGAATCTGCTTTTCCTCGAGATAGTCACTGAGTATTCTCGCAATAGGTTTATCGCTTTTTTCTTCCAGGCCTAGTGTGCGGGCAATTGTCTCAATAACTAACTCAGCATTCGTAATAGCATCAAAAGGAATATAGAAAACCCCATTTCTAAA
>JABGPX010000407.1 GCA_018644745.1 Spirochaetales bacterium | reverse complement strand
CCGCATACATGCTTACAGATTATGGAAGGGAACGGCGGTAAAAATACCGCCGGTCCTTAAAATGAAATAATCTGAAACGTCGTAATCGACTACTTTATTTTGCGTTGAATCGATTATAAGCTTTTTGGTATATCTCAAGCAGTTCGCTCAAACCCATTTTCTCAAGGGTCTCGAGGTATTCATCCCACTCTTCTTCAATACCGCCTTTTAGAATCCAATCAGCTTGCTTTCTAACTACGTATCCTGTATTGCCGATTATATCAGTCTCATAGGTCGTCACGGGATCCACTTCATCAGATGAGTAATAGATGAAGTGCTTCGGGAA
Organism: Spirochaetales bacterium; assembly: GCA_018644745.1. The sequence continues at coordinate 8,767 of JABGPX010000407.1, read as the reverse complement.
GTCCTCATATTTTGTAGTTACATATTCAGCATAAAACTCCGCATCTTTCAGATCTTGCTCGAATGTAGTGCCTTCGACGCTGCCAATATGCTCAACCCATTGTTCCGCGGTAGTGATCCAATATCCGAACGCGCCAGGTGTATCAGCATGCCTGAATCTGCCAAATCCTCCTATGCCTTCCGGAGTGGTCCTAAAACCGATTCTGCCGTCCGAAAGCTTGTCCAGATTATAGCCGATTGGCCCCCAAGCCCATTGAATGCTTGTTTCGAACTCAACCAATTCATTCAACCACCGCATAGCAATCTCAGGATACTCATTCACAATCGGTAAACAGAGCGCGCCCCCTATTGATCCCTCCGGCCCCGGAACAAATGCTGGTTCAGTATTAGGTCCAGCAAGAGGTGCAAGCCGAACAAAATCTGCATAGTAGCGGTCATTCCCAACGGCGTTAAATTTCGCTCCCCCTACAATGGCACCATATAGTGAATCTACGCCCTGCCCTTTCGATTCGTATTGAGCTTGATTCTGCGCATATAGCTCTGCATCCAAACCATCCGCTAAAAACAGACGACGCAGAAATTGAATCCCCTTCTTATACTCTGGTTCTGAAGCTGAAAAGCGGACAACATCGTCTTTTATATAAGTAAAATCACTATCAACCGGGATTCCAAAAGAAGATAGAATGAGACCAAGGTTCGCAATTGAGCTTACAGCGACTGGGATTTCATCCTTCTTTCCATTATTGTTAACATCCTGTTTGATCCATGTTTCCGCGGCTGTAAGGAGTTCGTCGGTGGTTTTCGGAACATCAAGCCCTGCTTTATCGAGCCAGGATTTGTTAATCGCCATACCTCTCCCTATGTAAGGCCGCCACGGCACTTCATCAATTATGGGTAGAGCATATATGTTCCCATCCGGTGCCGTGGAGCTGTTTCGGTATTGAGGATTGTCTTCAAGAACCTTATCGATCCTGGGTGCCCAATTCGCTACCAAATCGCCTAGTGGATGCAAAACACCTTGCGAACCATAGCGCTGCACGTCTACTCGACCGAGATTGGCTCTCAGGAAGATATCAGGTAATTGTTGACTCGCAAACGCGAGGTTTCTTTTTTCTACCCATCCGCTGATTGGAACCGGCGTCCAATTTATTTTGATATTCGTACGGCTTTCAAGTTCGGTGACTGTCGTCATTTCCTCAAACGGTTTGCCGTGGAGCGGAATCTGTATTACCATAATGTCAAATGTAAACACATTGTCAGTTATTGGTAATCCAGTCCCATTGAAGCCTGCATCGGCTAACCGAGTATCCAATTGTCCTGTTTCTCCGGTTTGGCCGCTACCAAATGCTGATCCAACCGCAACAAGGATTACGACAAATATTGCTAATAATCTTCTGTAATTCATCTTTCTACATCCCTCCGTGTTTTATGTCCAAAGTTTTCTTCGCGATCTATTAAAGATCACCCTTTTAAAGCACCGATCATGACCCCCTTCAAAAAGAATTTTGACAGAAACGGGTACAGCACAAGCATAGGTGCCGCCGCGACGATGATTAAGCCGTACTTGATTGATTGCGCAAGCCGCTGCATTTCCGCCTGGGTCTCCGCATCGTCTATCATTTCTAACGAAACTTCCGCCGAGATTAAGAGATCCCGTAAAATTAACTGCAGCGGATAGAGCTTTTCGTCGGTCAGGTAAATCAATGCTGAGAAATATGCGTTCCAGTTATAAACGCCGTAATAAAGTACTAAAACCGCAATTATTGCGGTGGATACAGGTAAAACAACCTGCCAATATGTACGAATATTACTCGCGCCATCAATTTTCGCCTGATCCAGCAGTTCTTCAGGTATTGTATTTTTGAAGAATGTCATGCAGATAATGAAATTGAACGGAATTACCATGGAAGGTAATAACATAGCGGCGCGAGTATTTAATAGGCCAAGCTTACTAACGACAAGATAAGTAGGTATTAGTCCGCCGTTAAAATACATAGTAAAAATAATGAACAGAGTGAACGCTCTTCTCCCAATAAGCTTGCGCCTCGACAATGCATAACCGGCCCCAAGTGTTGCGAATACGCTTATTGCCGACCCAAAACCGGTATAAATAAGTGAATTCATGTATCCAATTCCGATGCGGCGGTCTTTAAAGATATTGGCATATGCTCCAAGGTAGAAACCCTTGGGCCAGAAGAACACCCTTCCCGCACTTACCTGTATCGGGTCGCTTACTGAAGCAATGATGATATAATACACTGGGTAAATAATTACCAGCGCAAACATACAAACAATTACATAGGCGCTAGCGGTGAAAATACGATCTGATGGCATAAATCGCTTAATAGGTGCTACCACAAGGCGTTCTCCGACAAATTCTTTACAATCTTGTTCACAACAATCAATAAAGTGAAATTAATGGCGGCGTTAAACAAACCCACCGCAGAAGCGAAACTGTATTGCGCCCCTATCAAACCTATTTTGTAAACATAGGTCGCTATGATCTCAGAAGTATCGTAATTAAGCGGAGTTTGCATTAGATATGCTTTTTCAAATCCTACAGTCATAAGCCGCCCTACTTTGAGAATGAACAGAATGACGATAGTAGGAACTAAGCTTGGGACATCAATATGCACCAATCTCTGCAGCTTTGACGCACCGTCGACTTTCGCGGCATCATAAATATTCGGATCTACGGAAGATAGAACTGCAATATAAATAACAGCCGCCCATCCGGTGTTCTGCCATATTTCTGATAAAATGAATAATGGGCGAAACCAGCTGGCATCGCCAAAGAAAAAAATGCTATCATTCCCGAGACGTTGAAGCATGATGTTGACTATGCCGGTTCGAGGAGATAAGAAAATGTACATCGTACCAACCAACACGACCATGGAAATGAAATGAGGCGCATAAGCAATATTCTGAAGAAATTTTCTTAGTCGGCTACGCCCGATTTGCTTCAGAAGTAACGCGAAGACGATTGGTACCGGGAAAACGAAAAAAAGTTGGTATAGGTTCAGCAGAATTGTATTTCTAATTAGATTCCAGAAGTTATAGGATTGAACAAAACGAATAAAATGCTTTAGACCGACGAAATCGCTGCCGGCTATCCCCTTCATTATATTGTAATCACGAAATGCCAATTGAGCGCCGTACATCGGGACGTAGCGAAAAATAAAAAAATATATCAGCGCCGGAAGCAAAAGTATATATAGGTCATATGTATCCGCGAAGTCTTTCCGTCGAGATCGCCGAGAAGAAGTGCGTTTAACTACTAATTTAGTTCTTGTGCTGTTCAATATTACCAACTTCGTAAGAATTATCTATATGTTAAGAAGATTACTTGGCTACCGACCTGATTGCCATAGTCCGCGAATACTATTTTCGGACTAATTCCTTAAAAATGTATGGAGTTTTATGTACAACTATGCCGTCAAACAAACGCGGCATTGTGCCGCGGATGCGGCTGCCAATCGCTTACTCAGAAGGAGGGTGAATGTCACTCTGAAGCACGGGGCCTACAAGAGCAATAACCTGCAAACGGCTGTGTATTTTAAGCTTATCGAAGACCGAACTGAGGTGATTTTTTACAGTGTTAGTAGAGATACTCAATTTTTGCGCGATTTCCGAGTTTGTAAGCGCTCGAGCTGTGTAGTAGGCAATTTGAGCTTCCCGCGACGTCAAATTCGGCCATGAAACAACAACCTTTCCAATAGCGGCTTCCATTTTTAGGTCTTCATTGTCATCATCAACACTCGCTCGTTGAACTAGACGGACACCAACTGATGGCGCTATGTAATAGGCACCTTTCGCTACCGCCTCGATAGAAAGTATTAAGTCTTCCGGGCCTACATCTTTTAGGACATAACCGGTAGCTCCGTTGGATAACGCACCGACTACCAGATCATCGTCAATGAATGTAGTAAGAATTAGCACTTTTGTATCTGGATAATGTTGATGAATGAATTTTGTTGCTTCCACCCCGTCCATTACAGGCATTCGAATGTCCATAAGAATTACATCAGGTTTGACCTTGCTAACCAGCTGTATCGCCTCCTTGCCGTTCTTCGCAATACCGGATACAACTATTTTGCCTTCCCCCGCAGCCTCAAGGACAAATTTCAAGCTTTCTGAGAACAAATGTAAATCGTCTGCAATTGCTACATTGATCATTTCATTTTATGCCTTATCTAAAGAGGTATTTCAATTTTGACTTTGAATCCATCATCTACCGGATTTGCGGTTAGCTTTCCGCCAAGGTTGTCAAGGCGTTCCTGGACTCCTGTTAACCCGATGCCTTGCGATATTACAGCGTTAGCCATAGAACTCTTATCATCGTTCCAGATTGACATATTGAGAGTTTCGTCATTGTCCCAGACAAAAAGCCGTATATTGCGCGCTAGGCCATGGCGCAGAGCATTAATAAAGCAAACTTGAACCGTCCGAAAAAGTGCGTTAAAAATAGGCTCATTAACTGATGTGTTGATATTACCAATATGGCACTCTGTTGTTATACCGGTAGACTTTTGAAAATCCTTGCATAGACGACCGAAAAATACAGGCAGCGGCGGTCTGTTTGCCTTACCAATTTCTCTAAATTTATATAGGATGTTGCGAGTTTCCCGAAGAGTTTCGCCCGACAACTCCTTGGTTCTCTCGCAGTACTCAACTAATTTTACAGGATTTTGATGTAATAAATACTTCGAAGCGTTCATCATCATCGATATTGAGGTCATAGAATAGCCAATTACGTCATGCAGCTCACGCGTAATTCTCAGTCGTTCTCTTTCCTCCGACTTTGCTTCAATTTGCTCCATCTGCGTAATAAAAGAGTGGCTCGCAGCTGTTAGGTTTTTGAGAGACCTTTTGTGATCTGAGACCTCTTGAACCGCCGTTGAAAGCCGCTCACGATATTCTACAAATAGAATAGATATTCCTGCAACTCCGAAATGAATCGCTCCAATTAACAGTTGATGCAAGAAATTTCCGGAATAATGACTGATGATTCCAAGAGCAATAACCACGAGGCTCGAGACAGATGCAATTAATGCCGAGAACCGGAGCGCTATAGGGAAAAAAAACGAAAGTGGGAAAATAAATTCTATCAATGGATACTCACCTTGAAGCGCTAACACTCCGACAACAATAGTCAGCACATGGCCAGCAGAAAATCCAATATGGTAGATAGTACCGCGAAAGATCATAGCCCCGATCACGCACACGACAATCAACGCTGCCGTAGCAATTACAATTCTCAGCGTTACCGTGTTTTCAGAGACACTGAGGATATAAATGACCGACAGAGACATCAGGAATGTCAAGAAAACAACAAACACCACCTCGATTGGTTCAGGTAGCCTAAATCCCGATGAATCTGTCATACTTTGCATTTTCCATCAAAGATTTGAAATAGTCTATATTATACTATTGTATAACCCAGAATAATCCGGACCCTGATCTATATCAGACAGAAGAGACGCGATTCTGTTCATAAAGGAATCAATTAGTCTGAATATAGTGCTCCATACCTATTTAAATTATTTTCGAGGGATGTAACTATGTTTTTCTTACTGCATTTGAAACGAGAATGCATCGAATGCAATGTTGCTATTTTGGTATTATGATAGGCCCTAAAGAATATATCCCACCAAGGATACGCATTAATGAATATCTGTGACGGAGCAGGAGCTACATATGTAGATCCCAATATGAAGTTAAGAAGAAACGGAGAGTACCACCTTGTTTTTTCTCATTTTTGGGGCCCTCGAAGAACCAATGACGACCGGAATTCTAACTTTTTCGGGCTGACATTTCATTACAGCAACGACGGCATCTCCTGGAAGCTATTTCCGGAAAAAACTCGGTTCAAACCGAATGTGGGATCGGTATTCCGGGATCCGACGATCAAGCCGGATCCGGTTAATGGAGGTTTCAGACTTGTTTGGACGTCAGATTGGCGCGGCGCGCGATTTGGTACAGCGTGGTCCAAGGACCTATTATTCTGGGAAGATGTAAAGCTTGTAGATATAATGAAATCGGTGGAACCATTGAATACTTGGGCTCCGAAACTTCAATGGAATGAAGCAGAAGAAAACTGGGTTATCATCTTCACCTCCTCTATGATACACGGAAAAGAACCTTTTATCGGTAATAGGTTCTGGTTCACGAAGACGTCTGATTTCAAAGAGTTTGCGCCACCGATACTTCTCTTTGATTGGGGATTCAGCGTTAACGACATTTCCATGTATAAATTGCCGGATAGCAGATATGCGATGTTTTATAAGAATTTGTTACATCACGATATTCGCCTTTCCTTTGCTCCCTCGCTATTTGGACCATGGTATCCTAGTAATAATCCCCTTACACCAGATGGTGTATTCAGTGAAGGGCCTACCGTCATCAATATTGACGGCTGTTACCATCTCTACTTTGACAGAAGCGCAGACCATTTTATGGGGTGTGTAAAATCGCAAATACTGATTCAGGACAGGTGGGATGATATTACATCTGAGTTGAATCTCCCGAAGCAGGTAAAACACGGTTCCGTTTTCCCGGTTTCTCCGGATCATGCCCAGATGCTCAAAGACGTAAACTGAGCGGCTGCTTTTCGGAGAATCCGCATATTAAATAGTGCGATCTCCCCAGTCCCAGTCCCAATAGACCAATAAGCGGACGGATACTGACATTTCCATTATCTAAAGACCTTTATCGTCGCCCATCATTTCCCTGAGCCGCAGACAATCCATCAACTTCCGCTAATAAAATTCAGCATCTGCAACATGCGGAACTATTTCTCCGGCGGAAATCGCCCGAACGCTGGGTTTTAGTAAATCTGCTGTATCTAACATCGTTGGATTTCTAGAAAGCGAGAACCTTGTCAGATTTCATGGAATGGGCGAATCGACACAAGGTAAAAAACCGTTTTTACTCAGTTTTAATCCAAAAGCCAGGCGATTTTTATCCGTGGATCTTTGCTGGAGCCGAAAGCAAGTAGCATTGATGGATCTGGATGGTACGGTGGAAGTATCCAGCGAATACTCAGTAGAGTCCAAAAAGCCGCAAGACCTTGTCGATGCCACAATTGCCGCGATAGAGATATTGCTTACCAGTAAAGGCTTAACAAATGAACAAATTGAGAGCGTGGGGATTGTTATTCCAGGTGTCGTCGATGCCAAGGAAGGTGTGGTTTTACATTCATCATATCTGGATTGGCAGGAAGCCGTACCATTGGGAGAACTATTTAGGCAGAAACTTTCGATACCTGTTTATCTCGAAAATGATGCGAACGCGATTGCCTTGGGCGAAGCTTGGATCGGAGAGGGGCGTAATTACCATTCTGTAGTGTCTTTGTTTATGGGAGAGGGGATAGGAGGCGCATTCGTGCTAGAGCGGAGGATTTTTCATGGCACGGATTTCGCGGCAGCTGAGCTAGGAAAGTCATCATTGGCAACAGCAGGAAAGCTATCGAAAAATCTCTTGGTCTACCTAAGATTGCTCAAGATATTTGTAATAGACTGGCATTGATGATCCACATGGGGATTTCGATGGCTTTTTTGCAGCTATAGGGAGAAAGGTTAGAGAAGGGGACCGGGATTTTATTGATGCAGTTGATAACCTGGTAGACAGCTATTCGCCGCTAATAGCAAACATTGTGACGTTCTATAATCCAGATGTAATTATTGTAGACAGTCCGATAGTAAATATCGGATCAATGTTTTTCGATCAGTTGACTGCAAAAGCACATGCAATATTACCAATTCATCCCAAACGAACAATCATGCTCAAGCTTACGGTATCGACGAATGAAGCGGCTCTTATCGGCGGATGCGCGGTTGCTATCTATAATGGCCGTTTTCGCTTTATCGTAACTGATCTTAATTCAATAGTTGAAGAATAAAATACTCTAATCATTTTCTCTGTAGCTATTCTCTGCATCTTACTTAACCACAGACAACTCGCGCGCGTGGCATCTCCAACAACCCTATGCCTTGGCATCTTTTTCGCACATCAATGTAATCGACTGCTTAACGCCTCAAACGCTTACTACCGATCCCGTTCTTCTTGCTTCCTCGGCGGCGAATACAATCCTGTGACTTTCAAAAGATTCTCGCGCTGTGGTTAGCACGGCCTGCGGGTCTTTTCCCCTTATTGCATTTGTCACGCTTTCCAATACGAGAGCATCTCCCCCTCCATGGCCTTGCGTTTTAGGCGCCGGCAGCTTAATGGTGTTTAGATTTCGAGTTAAAAAGCTTTTGTAAACTATTTCCCTCTCTTCGAGATTTCCTGTAATTACACCTTTGGTTCCATGGACCCTTATATATCTGTTTATCTCCGCGTTGAATGCCGTCAACGTAAAGGTCCCTGTTATCCCGCCCTCATATTCGAAATTCACTGCTTGGTGGTCCACAACGTCATTGTCACACTGGAATACGCATCTCCCGTACGGCCCTCTTCTAAGATACTCTCTTACGCTTTCATCATCTTTGCGCGGAAAGACAAATCTCCAAAACGGATTTTCGAGGTAAATCTTTGAACAATGGTAAGGACAGTCTTTTCCATCAGGGCAGCCGTCGAGGCAGTAACTCGGCGCCCCTGCGGGTTGATGCTCCCTATTGAAAAACGACAGGCTTCCAAACGAAGAGACCTTAATGCATTTTTTCGCAGTAAGGTAGCTGAAAATATCTATGTCATGACAGGACTTCGACATAAGTATAAACGCACTCCTGCCCTCGTTTCCCCAATTACCACGGACATAGCTTGACGAG
>JABGPX010000747.1 GCA_018644745.1 Spirochaetales bacterium | reverse complement strand
TGAATTAAATTCAAATCTGTTCCATTATCTTTACTCTAAGCTCGGAATTCAAACTTTATGAGGAGGAAGAGACGATGTCTAACTACATACTCACCGCAGTCGAATTAGGGTGCGCGGTTTCCTGAGTAACGGTCTTATTTCTCTTCCACAAGAAATTACCTACCGTTCCTCTCGCAACCCGCGTACACAGCCCTTGTGTATTATTGAGGAACAAAAATGTCTTATACGAACGCAGAAGAAGTACTCCCCCCCGATTTACTGAACGAGATACAGAAGTATGTTCAGGGCGCCCAGATCTATATTCCCAGACCTGGTGACACCCGTCTCGGGTGGGGAATGAAAAATGGCACAAAACACATGCTCGAAAAACGTAACGAGGAGATCCGGGCGCTGAAGTCCGCCGGATGGTCCGTGGACAATATTGCGGATCGGTTTCACCTTTCTCCCGATACAATCAGGAAGATTCTGTATTCCCGACCTCACATGCGGGTTTACGGCAATGTGTTTATTGCATAATCCTCCCGGCCCTGCATAATATTAACTATTGTCAAAAGGGGGATGCAAATGAAGTTTGATGGTATGCATATGAATCTAGGGAATATCGCGAAAGTAGCCGATACCGATACGAGACTTATTACCGCCGAGAATGTATACGGCGAGAAGGGAAAAGGCGGTATGGCGGAGATAAGCGATGTTCCCCAGCCTGATGTTGCGAAAATCGGACAGGTATGGAACAAAAGCGGCGCTGCCCGGGACCTTGGTCAAAAATGGAAGATCCGACCGTGTATCACTATTCACGGCGGCGAGACCGCCGTTATCATGGACATCGCCGGTTCAGGAACTATTCAGCATATCTGGATAACCGCAGATGAGAAGATGTATCGGGATCTTATAATCAGGATCTATTGGGATGGTGAATCTAATCCAAGCGTTGAATCGCCTCTCGGTGATTTTTTCTGTAACGGGTTCAAGAAAAGAGCAAATATATCCGCGCTTCCAATCAACGTGAATCCGCGCGGAGGCTTCAACTCATTTTTCCCCATGCCTTTCCGCAAAAACGCAAAAATTATTATCGAAAACAGGAATCCAGAGGATATCCGGGGATTCTTTTACGCAATAACCTATGCCGCGGGTCCGGTCGCAGATGATGACGCCTACTTTCACGCACAGTTTCGCCGCACGAACCCTCTCCCGTATGGCGAGGATTATCTCATTGTTGGTGAAATCAAGGGAAAGGGGCATTACGTCGGAACCTATATGGCATGGCAGCAGAATAATTCAGGATGGTGGGGAGAAGGTGAGATTAAGTTTTTTCTCGACAGCGATAATGAGTTCCCGACTCTTTGCGGTACCGGCACCGAAGATTATTTCGGTGGCGCCTGGGGCTTTGGAGACACATTCAGCTCTCCGTATCTCGGGTATCCTCTCGGCGCGGCCGCAGGTTCTGAGGACAACGAACGTGTCGGCGCCAGGCATGGTTTGTATCGATTTCACATAATGGACCCGGTCCGTTTCCAATCCGAACTCAGAGTAACCATGCAGGCAATCGGCTGGCGGAGCGAAGGCCGCTATCTTCCGCTCCAGGATGATATCTCATCGGTAGCATACTGGTATCAGCTGGAACCTCATCAGGGTTTTCCGGTGCTGGGGAGCCGGGATGACCTCGAGGTAATATAGGGCACATCGTTTTTCGTATGTGCCGGAGGTCAATGTGACAGTGAATAGAGGTGCACTATAGAGTCATATGGAAGAAAATGAGAAGAAGCTGCTCGAACAGAGATTAGCGGAAATGAAGAATGAACTGGATGAGCGAAACGGGTCAATTCCAATCCACAGTATTCGACCCCATCAATTGATTGAAATCGAAGAGTTAGAGGACAGAATCACAGACCTCGAGAAAAGATTTCGCTGAAAAAAAGAAGGCCGCAAGCATTGAGCGTACGGCCTTCGTCTAATTAAGAAGTATGATTGATGATCCTTCCGTAAAATTAAGGGATACCCATGTGGCCGTGCCGGTGTAGTAGAGGGTAGATGCGCCGGTGAGATTGATTCCTATGGTGCCGTTGATGTTTATCCACGCCTCGCTTGCTCCGCCGGCGGTTACCGAGGCGCTATTTGCCGCGAACTCCGAAAGGTCAGCGTCGCTGGCGCCGTCAACCACTACATCCACGGAGTAGCCGCTGCCGTCGAGAAGCAGGGTGCTCGCCTGCGTTACCGATACATTCGCCAGGGATGTATATGCGCCCACCGTCGCTTTGCTAGCGCCGTCCAAATCAAGGGTAAGGTTGTCGGCAACTACCGAAGGAAGCAGCAGATGACTCGCGTCGCTCAAACTGATTCTAAGAGCCGATACGGCGGTGAGAGAAGAGCTGCCGATTACTGTCAGCGTTGAAGCGCTGGACAGGTCGATAACCCGCAGCGTCGGCATCGTTATTACGGCCTTGAGAGAGACACCGGTAAAGCCGTAATAGGAAGCCAGATCGATGGAAAGAGTTGAACCTTCCATGCTGGTCATTACATGGTCGATTACGTTGTCGTCAGTCATGATCGTTACGCTATATTCGTTATCCTGAATCAGAGTCACTTCAAAGGGAGCATCGATGTCGAGTCCGTCGAAGTTTGTGTAGATCAGCTGGGTCTCGACCAGATTTCCCGAACCGATAATGGTTTCAAAAAAAGTACAGCCAAAAAAAGCGACGAGGATGAACGGGATTACATATATGATCTTTTTCATTGCAGTCTCCATAAGTGCTATTTACCTATGAAACACTGCAAATGCGGGTTTATGTTACCTTACTTTGGTAATTTTCCTAATTTTCCCCAGACCCAGCGGTGGACTCGATGCATTAGCGCGGTTGGTTCAGCGAACATCATAATACATTCTCCGGTGACGAGTTCAATGCCTTTCTCGGCTCCGATGGCTTCGGCGTCTTCAGACTCGGCGCCCTGCTGAATCCATACGTGTTTAATCCCGCACTCCGCCGCGCTTTCTACTATCTCCGCGGCCTCCGCTGAAGGGGTCATAACGAGGGCAGCGTCGACTTTCCCTTCGATAGAATTTAAATCAGGATAGCATTTCTCCCCGCCAATCGCTTCAGCCGAGGGATTGACCGGGATTATTTCATAGCCCCCTTTCTTAAGCGCCTTATGTGCCATATTGCTGAACTGATTGCCTTTTCGCGATAGTCCGACAAAGGCTATCTTCTTCTGCGCCATGAAATTGTCTACCGCGGTTTTATTACTCACTAGTGCCTCCATGTTTTAGAAACTCGAGGGATTGGGTCCAGGTATCTATGGTTTTCCAGTTTCTTCTGTCGCCGGGTTTAGCTCCGATTATGAGCATGACAAACAGCATCTGGGGAAACTTTAATTTGGTGTAATCCAATTTGCCTGCAAAGATGGCAATTCTCGCCGGTTTTGGCGTACGCCCGCCCTTAAAAAGGGCGGCTGTATAATGGCCTATTGTGGTGTGCTTTTCTTTGAATGAGAGTTTTGAGGGATCAGCGGGTGTTTCCAGGATTTTGGGATCAACGAAAACGCAGCTATCTTCTGCCGGTGTTTCACCTGTTACTTCCATCGCGGTCATGAACACATGAAAGGGAATTTCGTTGAGAGTCGCCCGATGTTTCATGACAAATTTATAAGCTTTTCGATGCCACCCGAGGATCATTGGGCCACCAATGACGACACCTGTGTATCCATCAAGGCTGCCGACATCAGCTATCGGCAGCACATGGACCGATTCATAACTCGCTGAAAGTTTTTCGGCAATTCTCTCTGCGACCTCTGCGGTTGATCCGGAGTTGCTGATATAGGTTACGAGAAGCCGCGAGTTATTGTTCATATTGATTCCGTATATTTTTTCACATTTACTTCTGGAAATCAACTACTCGCCAAGAACGGCTATGACAGTTTAGTATAATCCCGGAGCAGATGGTTGAAAGAAATTTACATGAGTCGAAATCGCCAGAATATCCATAGTGCGTTAAAGCCTGTAAATATTGCCAGAAACAGCCAGAGCGCGAAGGGCGGGGCCCAGCCCATCTCAGCAATGGAAATGAGAATTCCCGCAACAGCGGCAACTGACCAGATGATTTTTAAATTGAGAAGGGAGAGAAAAGAATCCGCTGATGCTCTGCACCCGATGAGGGATTCAATTCCGATTCCAAACAGAGCGGCGGCGACCAACCGAGAGGCGACAGGATCTATGTTTATCCAGCCGAGAAAACCCAAAAATCGAACAGGCGCAATAAACATGGGTATCGCAAAAAGAATATCCAGAGCGAAATGAAAGATAAAGAAGAGCCTCAGAATTCTTGGAACATCAGGTGTTACCGGTTTCATCTAGGTACCTCCGACAGTTCTATGTTTTTATATAACTCGAAAAAATCTTTATAAACCCGAAATTGTTCTGTTTGATGAAATTCGACATCCGCAAGCGGTGCTTTATCAAAACTGAGTATTCTTCCGCCGTCAAGGGAAAGCAGGATTGGGGAATGAGTGGCGATGATGAATTGCGCGTTTTGGGCGTCTCTCGTGGATTTTAATATCTCGAGTAGCTGCAGCTGCGTTTTGGGCGATAAGGCATTCTCGGGCTCATCCAGCAGATACAGACCTTTTATGCCGAACCGGTGCTTAAAAAAGGCCATGTGGCTCTGCCCGTGCGATTTAGTCATGAGAGATTGATTGCCGAAATACTTGAGCACTCCCGGATCAGCTGATGCCCATTCATCGAGCAGCTGTGAAAAATTTCTAAATATTTCCGATGCGAAAAAGGATCCATGAACCAGGCCGTTAGACCAGACAAGAGATATATATCGATATAGTTCGTCTTCATATCGACTTTTTTTAAATCTCGATCTTTCAAAGCCTTTCCAGATGTGAATGTTCGCACGATGGGCGATTGATCGGAGCAATGTGGATTTTCCGGATCCATTTTCACCAACGAAAAAGGTAACCGGTGTGGTGAGGGCCACCGAAGATGTACGCTGCAGCACTTCTATGTTAAAAGGGTATACGTCATTTTCAGGGAATTTCTCATTATGGATTCCAATATTCTCAATATGCACCGACACTCCTACAGTACTTTTATGATGCTGTTATGTTCCGCTATGCCACGCACATCACAAAACATCAACAATGAAGATCCTCAAGATGACCACCAATGTTCGACCGCCTTCGCGATTTCTTCCGGCGGCTGGATAGGTTTGCCTTGACGTACAAAGGCAACGAAGTTCACCGCTCGAGCCATTTCGACTTCGTCACCGACTGTAACTATATTCTGACGGAATATGTATTGAAGCCGACCTTTCTTCTCAACAGTCAATCGCGACTGAAATATATCGCCGCTTTTCAAAGAACGACGATAGTCAATCTCGATACGGCGGACAACCGGATCCGTGCCTGCCGCGTGGAGTTCGGCGAAGTCAATTCCCAAATTTTTAAGGAATTGGTGTCGGGTGTGCTCAAAATAATTGAGATAGACCGCGTTATTCACTATCCCCTGAAGATCGCATTCATAATCTCTTACTGATAATTCGATAGAAAAGACTTTGGCGTAATTCATAGGTCAGCTACATTCTCCTCCGATGATCGTGAACAAAGGCGACAGGACATTTCGGGCCTTTTCCGCATCCTTCTTTTTTATCAATATATAATCTGTGTCAAATGTAGAGATCGCAAACACGCCGAGATCCGCGTTTGCCAACGGTACTGTCAGAGACGCAAGGATGCCGGTAAGTGAGAATGGCAACGGTCCTTCGACCATAATGGAAATCCATCCATCTTCGCGTTCTAATGCAGCGCTATCGGGAATGCATCTGGATTCGCAGACTATCGACAGCTCATCGGTGGTTTTGGTTACCGAAGAGAAAAATGAATCAGCGGCCCAATGCGGCACCTGCGTATCCGGTTTCATACGGCATATGGATAATTCATCTTCGAGAAATGTTATTTTCATGTTTCTGTATACTCTTCGATAGCCGAGTTTAATCGCCTGATTCCTTCCCGAATAGTTTCTTCATCGACACTTGAAAAATTCAGCCTCAATGTATTGTGCTCTGGATTATCGGGATAGAACGGAGTGCCGGGGACAAAAGCAACTTTCTTCTCGATAGCTATATCGAACAGTTTCATCGAGGAAAGCTCCGGGGGCAATGTTACCCAGAGGAACATGCCCCCCTCCGGCTCGGTAAATGTGACGCTGTCTGGAAGATATTCCCGTATTGCCGAGACCATCGCCTCCCTCTGTCGGCCGTACCCGGCGCGAATTAGCTCTATGTGTTTATCGATATCGTTGTTTATCAGGTATTGATAGATCACCCGCTGACCCAGAGAGTTGGTGTGGAGATCCGCCGCCTGTTTTGCAATCAGCAGCTTCTCTTTAATATCCTCCCGCGCCACGACCCACCCGATTCTAAAAGACGGGACAACTATTTTGGAAAAAGTTCCGAGGAGCACAGTGTTTTCCGGCATGAGTTTTCTGAATGAGTCGTTCGGGGTTCCCCTGAACCGAAGCTCGCCGTATGGATCGTCTTCGATGAGTATAGTGTCGGTGTCTGATAGAACTGCGGTCACCTGCTCTCTGGCTTTCTGCGAATATGTAGCGCCTGAAGGGTTTTGAAAGTTTGGTACAGTGTAGAGAAGTTTTACCTGGTGTTTGTGAATAACCCGGGAGAGTTCGCCGATGTCCGGCCCTTCCTCAGATAGAGGAATCTGATGGAACCGGGATCGATACAACGAGAAAGCCTGTATGGCACCGAGATAACCCGGCTTTTCGATGGCGACATTGTCACCCTCATTAAGCAGAATCTTTCCCATAAGATCGAGCCCTTGCTGAGAGCCGCTCAGGATAAGTATCTCATTAGGGTCAACAGCCAATCCTTTGGCGGAGAGGTATCTGTCTGATATCCACTTACGGAGCGGAGCGAACCCCTCAGAGGTGCTGTATTGCAGAACGTCTTTGCCGGATTCATCGAGTACCTGGTACGCGGCTTGTTTTATCTCCTCAACGGGAAAAAGATCCCGGTTCGGCAGTCCGCCGGCGAAGGAGATCAGAGATTTATCAACAGCGACTTTTAGAATTTCACGGATAAAGGATCTCGGCACATCTGATATACGATCTGAAAAAATGCTACCCATGAGTTTATTCGTCCTCCCGGCTTTTTCGGGGAGCATTGCCAAGGGGCCGAACCGGAATAGTTATCGAGAAAGTGCTCCCATTTTCCGGATTGCTCACTACAGATATCTCTCCCCCGTTTCGTTCGGCGAGTTCTTTGCACAAGAGCAGGCCGAGCCCGGATCCCTGTTCTCCCTTCGTACCCGGGGTCGTGAAATGGGTATCGATCTGGAAAAGCCTCCCTATCCTATCAGCATTCATTCCCACACCGGTATCACGCACTTTCGCGGTAAGGAAATAACCGTCCGTGTCCGCGGATAGCTTTATTGTGCCGCCTTCCGGCGTAAACTTTATCGCGTTGGATATGAAGTTTCTCAATATTTTGGAGATCATATTAGGATCGGCGTACACCGCCAATGTGTCATCTATGGTGTTGGTGATATGTATGTTTTTCTCCGCCGCCATTCCCGAAACGAACTCGATATCTATCTGCGACAGACCCCTGAGATTGAACAGAATCGGCTGCCATTCGACTCTGCCCGACTGTGCTTTTCCCCAGGACAGGAGGTGATCGAGGAGGTCCATACCCCGGCTCACGCTTTCGTTAGCCAATTCACACTGATGCCTTATCTCTTCCGGCGTGAGTTGATCAAAGCGCTTGGTGATTAACTCCGTGAGTGTAAGTACGCTGGCAAAAGGATTACGCAGATCATGCGCGAGAATCGAGATGAACTTGTCCTTCGCAGAGTTGGCCCTTAAGAGGCTCTTGTCGCTCTCGATGATGGATTCTCTTGCCGATGTGAGTTCTTCAATAGCCCTGATCTTCCGCTGAACTTCTCCGGCAATAACTGCGAGGTACATCAGGAAGTAGGAGCCAATTTTCAATAGATGGCCGAAAAAATAAAAAAAGCCATCGCCGCTGATATATACGATAAATGACATTTCGCTGCAAATAGCGACGACGATTGACGCTATGAGCAGCCTGCGAGTCGATGGTGCGAATGCGGTTTTCGAACGCGCCACGATTATTGCCCCGGCAAGAAGTATGGTAGAAATGAGATATTCGCTTACGTTCTTAAAGACGGTGGTACCGATCCCCTCTTCAAAGCAAAGGGGGAAAATATCCCAGAGGAATATTGACAGCACTAGGAGGATCGTAATCCCGGCAAAACCCGTGAATGTCGCGGCATAGTTGATTGTCCGTCTTGTGCGGGAGACCCAGGCAAACAGCAGAAGCGCAACGCTCTGAAGATACCTTGCGGAAATCCAGAGTTTTGTCGGATAATCTCCTTGCCGAACGATTATGCTCATCCCTTCATATGAGAAGGTGTGAAGGGTGTCAAGAATGGCAACGAATAAATAGCCTATGCCAAGCAGCACAAAGGCGCTCTGCTTTTCCTGACCTCGCGAATTCCATGCGATTATAAATACAGCACAGGCGGTTACAATGCTGAATATTTCCGCGAGAGAATGGAACAGTAGATAGTTGCGGGAGCTGATTAGGTAGAAGGCCGCTGCGAGAATGCTGGCCGCGAGCAATGAGATGTAAAATTGAAATGGTCTGCCTGTTTTTTTCACTGCCCGCTATTGTAGCTCAGGTATCAGCGTGAAGCAATTCCCGTGAGTTCTTCGCTCAATTTCCAGAGCCGCTGCTGAACAGCCTGATTCGCGCATTGAGGATTTGCGTCCGCTTGCATACTCTTGGAAAAATATTTGCCAGTAATGCCTGCCGGGTCTTCCGAAAGGGCAAGATACAAAGTCGTTTCAGCGCCCTGGTCGGGGGTCATGAGAAAACGGCTCATAATGGAACCTATTATGCGACCTAACAGTTTCCTTTTCGGCCAAAGATTCCACATACCTGTGGCCACATGACCTGGATGAAGGCAGTTTGCTGTAACATTTCTCGGCTCGAGACGCGCCGCGAGTTCCTGGGTGAAGAATACGGTGGCAAGCCTCGAAGCGGCATATGCTTTAAA
>JABGPX010000007.1 GCA_018644745.1 Spirochaetales bacterium | reverse complement strand
GCCAATCCGGGACTCCGAGAGAAAAGGCCATATATATGTGACCAGGAATAGTGATAAAAGCCGTTTCGATACCGATGGCTTGAAGCAGCGCAGTGTAGAGAATGGAAAGGTCATCACAATCCCCCGCCTTGTATTCAAGAGTCTGGCGCGGGAACTGCAGATAATCAAATGCCGCATTTTTTCCTGACGGTTGTTTATATGAAGATGAGGGATCGATGACATACCTGATCGCGTAGAGTGTAATGGCCTCATGGATGGCAAGCGCGAGAAGTAGGTTACTATTTAGTGCCGGGTTGGCGTAATCTCGCATCATGCGGAAATGTTTTTGGCGAATTTCAGTACCGTTGGATCCTATAAAGTTACAAACGCTGCGGCTCGCCTGTCGTCCTCCCATGTTATCGTGTTACGGTCCAATAAGCTGATCGATCTGATGAACTTGTTCTCGAATTTCTTTCCGTCTAGCGTACCGCTTACGGCAAACTCCGCGGAAACAATTGTTTTAACCATATATTGGTTTACGTAGATGGTAACTTCGAGATCGGTGATTTTCGATTCTTCCGAATTGCTGATAATGCAGCGACCCAACGCGTTACTATTGTAGTATTTGAATAATACCGGAAAGACAGGATCATATTCCAAAGACGTGAGGTCGAGATGCTCGAGCGCTTCTGGCCTCATTTCCATGAACTGCTCGATATCGGTTTTTCTTTTAAGGAGTCTACGCGTCGTTCCCAGATTGATCCGAAACTCGTTGTAAAGGCATTTGCGTTGTGCGCGTTTTCTATAAAATCCCGGGCATAGAAGTTGTCTCGGAACAAAAGCGTATGTTTCTGCTGGTGGATACGGTGCACGCACTTTTTCAGCTGGAACACCCGGAATGGTCACCACGGTATGATAGCGATCCGGATCTTGCCCGGACGACTCGGGTCGAATTGCTCCAAAGAGCAGCCGGTTTAGATATCCTGGTACATACGTATCACTTCCCGTTTCCCGGCTTTGGAACAATTGTAAAAGAGCAATCAGGCTTCAGTTTTAAAAAGCTATGAAAAAGCGAGCTTTGTAAGTTCCCTATCAAAGTTAGATATACTCGTTAATTATATTCTCCAGCATTTCAACCCGACCGGATTCGTTCGGCTTAATTTCGCCTTTCTCTTCCATGTATAACTTCAGCTCTTTTAAGCCTACCTTACCAGCTTCAATGTCGGCACCGATTCCGGTATCCCAGCTCGCGTACCGCTGTTTGATGAAATCTGAAAGTGCCCCGTCTTCCTTGATTGCCGCCGCTGTTTTCAATCCTCTCGCAAAAGCATCCATGCCGCCGATGTGGGCATAGAAGAGGTCGTCTGTGTCAATGGACTGTCTTCTGACATGGGCATCAAAGTTGAGGCCACCTTTGGTGAAGCCGCCATTCTTGAGGAGAATGTACATGGCCTGGGCTGCTTCATAGAGGTTGGTGGGGAATTCGTCCGTGTCCCACCCAAGCAGCATGTCACCCTGATTGGCATCAACAGAGCCGAGGATGCCATTGGCCGCACAATATTCGAGTTCGTGACAGAAGTCATGG
>JABGPX010000497.1 GCA_018644745.1 Spirochaetales bacterium | reverse complement strand
ATAGAGCATCCCGAATGGTTTCTAGCGGGATCGGGCGGTCATTTCTATCCCGACCTTTCCAGGGAGGAAGTGTCCGGCTACATCTTCTCGGAAATGTCTCGGCTGATAGAGACTTATAATCTTGCATGGATGAAGGTGGATTTCAATTTCGAGTTTGGCCCGGATCCAAAAGGCTCGGAGTTTTATCTTTATTACGACGGCTGGTACGGGATTCTCGACAAGCTGAAGCTGCAGTACCCGCATGTTTTACTAGAAGGCTGTGCAAGCGGAGGCCTTCGGATGGATGTCAATACGGCTGCTCATTTCGGGACTCACTTCCTGAGCGATAATGTCAATCCTTGGGATGCTCTTCGGATCCATCAGGGCGCCTTGCTGCGAATGTCTCCAGGGAGATTCGCAAGATGGGCATGTCTTAGATCGGTAGGAAACCTTGTTCCCCGATACGGTACTCCGGTTGATCAAAGTGCCGTAACCTTTATCACACCGTCGGGTAGCGGCGCGACATGGGACAGTTCTGAAACCACCAATCTGGATTTCGCGGTTCGAGTTTCTCTTCCCGGTGTATTTGGCCTTTCTGGTGATATCGCCGGCTTGCCAAGCGAGGCTTTAGTCAGACTGGGGAACCACGTGGATTTTTCAAAGAAATGGCGGCCATTTATCGCGGGATCAGTCGCTCATCTGCTTACCCGGCCAAAACCAAAAGGAGATCGATCCGGCTGGATCGGGATACAGCTTTCAAATCCAAACCAGAATGAATCTCTGGTTTTTGCATATCGTCTGGATGATCCGGATAACCGCAAAAGCTTTCGACTAAGAGGCTTGAATCGAGAATTGGCATATAGAGCCGAATCTACTGATGCCGGAACCGGCTCCGAAGGCAAACCAGCCGGCGTTAGTTGTGCGAACGGGATATTGAACGTGTCGTTAAACGCGAGGAATACCGCCGCTGTTTTTGTTGTTAGGTCTCAATAGAAATCAACGGAAAACACCTTTACGGTATCATTACCCCATGATTCTGTCGGGGTAATCCTAATCCCCGCGGTTGTGTACTCAGTATCGATCCAAACCAGCCGCTGGTAATTGTTCTCCTCAGCTGTCAGCAGCGACCATTTGCCATCTGAGGACAGATACTCGATGGTGAACTTTTTTACAAGCTCCGGTGCTACTTTATACGGCTCGACATCCAGAGAGTAATATGAAACCATGTTGCGGCCGTCTCTGCTCAAATTACTGTCGAAAACCAGCCTTATTCGGCAAAGAGAAACCGGATCCTGCCATCGGAACTTAATACTGTCTCCCTTGCTCGCGGTCCATGCGTTCTCATTGTCTCCTATCGTCCGATCAAACCCGTTTACCACTGCTGCTGCGTCACCGTCGTTGGACGAAGTCACCTCGGAGTTCGAGGTAATTTTATTTATTTCCCGCCTGTTAAACGGCAGGTATGAGTCGTCAGTCATGAGGGTCTGCTTAAGTTCCTGGAGATGATCGGTGTACACTCCTCTCGGCCCGGTTCCTTCCCTCGCCGCGATTGCCGCGGCTGTGCCGATTGCCTGACCAAGGAGCGA
>JABGPX010000602.1 GCA_018644745.1 Spirochaetales bacterium | reverse complement strand
ACTCGTGCATGCCGGCTGCCTTGTAGAGTTCCGGATCAATAGATATCGATCCCTCATAATGCAGATTGGACCCGGTTATAGCTGCCCGGTGAATCTTCGATTTTAGCATGGTAACCATCACTCGTTGGCCTCCTGAGCTGCTCGAATACCTTCAATGGTTAGGTCAGGACAAATAACATCAAAAAGCTCTGTATCTTGAAAGAGTTCCGCAAATCCTCCTGTTGCTATTACAGTAGCGGGTACCTCCTTGAAGCATTCTCGGTGGATACGATCTCTCATTTCCTTAATCATCCCAAAGTGTCCCCAGTAGAGACCCGATTGGATGCTTTCCGCCGTTGACCGACCGCAGACTCGCTCGGGCCTTCGTATATCAACTTTTGGGAGCTGAGCGGTGTTGCTTTCTAACGATAGCATACCAATTCGTATTCCCGGTATTATCGCTCCGCCCAGATATTCCCCCTGTGAATTAACAGCTTCAACGGTAGTCGCCGTACCAAAGTCCATAATGATGAGATTCGTGTTCGGGTGTCGTTTCATCGCACCGATTGCATCAGCAATTCGGTCTGCACCGACTTCAGCGGGGTTCTTGTATCGTATCTTTAAGCCAGTTTTCACTCCCGCTTTCAGAATAAATGGCTCAATTCCGAAGTAGGTCGTACATGCACTCACAAGCGCATGATTAAGGTCTGGAACCACGGAACAGAATCCAATTGTCATTACATCATCCGGATTTTGTCCATTCTCCCGTATAGCCTGTCGTAGGAAGAGGCCTAACTCATCGGAAGAAACGCCGCGGTCGGTCGCCTTTCGAAAACGCGACGATATTTTGTCTCCGTCGAAGATTCCGCAGTATATCCGCGAATTGCCTACATCAATACATAATTTCATTTAACGTTCCCATCTAATTTCACATTGTCGATAAGCCGAACATTTCCGAGTTTCACAGCAGCTAAGATACGCCCATCTCGTTCCTCCATATATTCCACTTCAAACTTCGATTTAGTGAGAGTATCCCATTTGTCCTTTAGCAGACTCTCTGATGCCAGGATTTTATGAAATTGCGGCGCAATTGTTCGCTCATCATCTGACAACAGTGAGTTTCGAGAGCTCAGCGCCAATCCATCCGAATCGCGAACTAATGGGCAAGGAACTATCTCCGTGCTAAGCAAGAAGGCAACAGCCATATCACGAACGAGCAAGTACTGCTGCCAGTCCTTCTCTCCGAAATATGCTCGATTAGGTGCCACAACAATGAGTAGTTTCATCACAATAGTAAGAACTCCATCAAAATGCCCCGGCCTGAATGCACCCTCAAGTTGATCGCTGAGAGAGTTCTCTTTTATACGGTAGCGGTAGCCGTCGGGATAGAGTTCCTTCTCCGAAGGGCAGAACACTATGTCAACGCCCGCCTTTTCCAGCTGGGCAAGATCCTCGCCAAATAGACGCGGATACTCCGAATAGTCATCCGCGTCATTGAACTGAGTCGGATTTATGAAAATACTCGTTACGGTTATATCATTCTCGTTCACAGACCGGTCAACTAGGCTCATGTGTCCGGCATGAAG
>JABGPX010000496.1 GCA_018644745.1 Spirochaetales bacterium | reverse complement strand
ATATGAGCATGAAGAGAAGGAGCAGTCGGAATTTGCTGAGTGGAAGAAGAGCCGTCTCGAAGCGATGGGACCCGATGAGAAAGCCGCGTTGGTGAAGGATGAGGAAGCGTTTGAGGATTTTCAGGAAGAACCCGATTCCGCAGAGGATCTTTCCAAGATACCTTCCCTATCGATTGATGATATCCCCCGTACGGTGGAGACAATTGGCACATTCTCCGGAGACATTAACGGCGTTCCTTTCTACAGCCTCGATGTTTTTACCAATGGCATAGTGTACGTAGATCTGGCGTTTGATATTCAGGATCTCGCAGGCGATTATCTTCCGCTGTTTCCTTTCTTCTGCCGCGCCGCCGCGGCCGCCGGGCTGCCCGGTATGCCCTATGACAAAGTTGCTCAGCAGCTCGCCATCAAAACCGGCGGCTTCTCCTCATTTCTCGAGGTTAATTCGGTCGATGGTTATGACGAATTGGTCGCCGGTGAACGTCGCCGAAGAAGCAGGGCATTCGTGGTTTTCCGCCTGAAAACTCTTGAGACAGGTTTCGGTGAAGCCATGGATCTGGCCGCCAGCCTCATACAGACCGCGGATTTCAGCGACAGAGCGCGAATGAAAGACTTATTTCTCGAGTTCAGAAATGACGTAAAGGCTCAGATCCTGCCATCCGGCAGCTCATTTACGTCGCTGCGCGCGGGTTCACATTTATCACCGGTTTTCGCTCGGGAGGAACAGTGGAAGGGTATCGAGCAGGTGCGCTTTTTGTATGATACTGCCTCCGATATAGATGCCCGGATTGATGGCATCTGCTCTGATCTCGAAAAGATGCGGCGACTATTACTGGCAAAGTCTCGATTGACTATCAATCTAACTGCTCACAGTAAAATCCACGGTGAGGCGGAGCGCACCTTCGGTTCATTTATCGACACCCTGCCCGCCGGCGAATCCGGGAATTTCATATTCGAGCTCCCCTGCAACACCGACGGGCTTCGGACCGAGTCGATTGTCCTGCCGTCAGCGGTAAACTTTGCATCTACCGTCCTTCCTGCGTCATCCTTTGTAAGTTCCGAGCACGCCCATGAGGTGGTGGTGGCGCAGATGTTGAAAACCAATTATCTGTGGGAGCATGTGCGGATGAGAGGCGGTGCCTACGGGGTCAGTTCATCGGTAAATGGCGGAGAAATGCTCTTTAGTTTCTCCTCATATCGTGATCCAAACATAACCTCGACTCTCGAGACCTATAAAAATGCGCTAGACTGGATCGCGAGAGGTGAGGTGGATCCGGGTGAATTGGAAAAGGCTGTAATTACCATCATCGGGCGGGACATCAGACCATTGTCGCCAGGAGAGAAGGGACTTATCGGCTACCGGCGCAAACTGTATAAAATCAGCGACGAGTTCCGGCAGAAGAAGCGAGATGAACTGTTATCCACGGCACCGGCGAATGTGCGGGCTGCGGCGGAGCGGCTTCGAGAGGGTTTCGACGATTCATATTCAGTCGTACTGGGCGGAGAGGATGCTATAACAGCGCTGCCGGATAATTTCTCCGGGTTTAAGGAAAACAGGATAGAACTCAGGTAAGGCGGGAGGGCGGATTATTCCTCTGCCTCCGCGAGCCGGCTCTGGAGAATTCTTTTATAGTCTGCGAAGAACGATTCATCTTCTTTTCGCACCTGAGAAAGGTTCTGAACGAGGCTGATGACTGAAAGCCCTGTCCGTATCTCTTCGGCAGCACCGGCTCTGTAGAGAGACTCGATCAGCTTTGTAATAAACACTGGATCAGCGTTATACATCATTGGTACGACAACTTCCATTTCTGCGATCTCGATGAGGCTGGTGTATTTCTCTGAGTAGCTTGCAGAGAATCTGGATAGGGACGCCGCCGCTGTACCGACCCGCGACAGATCTGCCGGATCGATGCTGCCGCCAGACATCGCGGTGCTCTGCAGTCGGGGCAGTTCGCTTTCATAAAAATAGAGAAAATAAACCGCGGCGCGATTTGCTTCATTTTTCATCAGCAGGTATACGCCGATGTTATACGACTGAAGCGCGGCAGCTTCATCGGATTCGAGGAGAACCGTGGCGGCATAACCTTCGATTGCAGCTCCCTCTGAGTCTGAAAATCGAATTCTGGTCCACTCCCGACCTGGCTCAACCACTTCAACCAGCGTCCCCGGCGGAAGATTCGCGATGGCTGGTGATGAATCTACCGGGAAAACCTTCAGCTCCGCTTCCGCGAGAAGACGGGTGCCGGCACTATCACCGAAAGTGAACATCACCCCGGTGAGAAGGAAAAGCGCCGCCATGGCAAAGCGTTTCATGGGCATATCGAAAAACCCACATTTGATTCGTCTGACTGAATGCAACTCCGTATAGAATCGTGGTTTTTCGCATATGCCGGATGTCATAACGGCAGTATCTAGAGAAGCCCTCATGCTATTTCTCCTCATTTCTTCTTTTTCTAGTAACCTTTGTCGAATCCCTTATCACCAGTTCCGGGGTAAGAGTAATTATTTGCTCCGATGCGTTTTCCTCGCTGTGCCCTGCCGCAGCTATCAGTAGGTTAACCGACGCCTCGGCATATCTGTCGTGAGTCTGATCGATGGTTGTTAAGGCAGGATCAATGACTGTAGCTATGTCGGTATTGTCATAGCCGGTTACTGCGACTTCGCCCGGAACTTGGAATCCCCTTCTTCGCAGCTCCTGGATGAATCGAACCGCCCATATATCGTTGGAAGCTATAATAGCGTCGGCTTTTCTCTCCTCCACGAGATAATCTACACCTCTGGCGGTGATTGCGGGAGACGGCGCCGGGGTTTCGGATTGAGCTATCCAGATCATCGAGGCCGGATCGGAAGAGTGCTTGTGTGTTCTCACTATTTTGAGGAAGGCTGTCCGGCGGATCTCCATCAGCTTATCATCCATATTCCAGAGTTCCATGCCTATTCTCTTCCGCCCAATTGATTCCAGGTGCTCAAGAAGAAGACGAATGGCCCCGGCAGTATCAATCCGTACACAGAGATGCTCGGGCCCCGATGCTTTACCATGGAAAACTATATCTCGCCTGCCGGCGATAATCGAGCTGGTTCGAGTCATATGGGCGGGTGTAAGATCGAAGAGGCAGAGAATTGCGTCCACTCCGTAGCTGTCAAAATCTGCCAGATAGTCTTCAAGGAGAGCCGGGTCACCATGTACCTGACCGATCAGAAGCCGATACCCGCGGCGGTCTGCTTCATTTTCGAGGGCCGCAAGGCGGTCATTCATTACCGGCGCGTTTACCGTGTCCATCAGCACGCCGAAGGTATGGGTTTTGGCTCCTCGAAGTGCCTGCGCCGCCCGATTGGGGCGGTACTGCAGCTCTGTCGATGCTTTCCTGACCCGTTCTATTGCCGCTTTACCGACACGGACGTGATCCCCGCCGGTTCCCAGCAGAACCTTAGCCGCCGTGGTTCTTGAAACACCTGCTCGCAACGCCACATCGATTAGTCGAGCTGTTTTCCGCTTATCATCTTGACCGTTATGTGCCATTACAATACCATAATCTATGATGTCACGAAACATCAAGAGGAGAGGTAATGAAGCCGTTAAAACTTGGAATTATTGGAACAGGGTCGGTCGTACGGGAGATTTATCAATATTTATACTTCAACAGTGACTATTCAGAGTACATATCAGTGGAATCGATCTGCGATATTAATGAAGAAAATGTAAATTCTTTTGGCGAAGCCCACGGCGTGCCCCAAGCAAAGCGGTACACCGACTACGTAAGCATGTGTTCGGAGACCCAACTTGACGCGGTGGCGGTGAATACACCCGATGGATATCACGCAGCACCAATTCTCCACGCCTTCGACCTTGGCCTGGATGTTTTTGTGCCGAAGCCCCTTGCGGACACTCTTGGTGATGCGTACGCCGTAATGCGGAAATTGGAAAGCAGCGGCCGATTCATGGGTGTAGATTTTCATAAGCGGGAAGACCCGCGAATTAAAGAAGCAAAGGCCCGATATCAGAATGGGGATTATGGAACTATACAGAGCTCAGTATGGTACATGATAGACAGGTTGATGGTGGCAGACCCGAATCACGAGCCCAGGTTTTTTGCTACTGATGATTTCGCTGTGAAGAATACGCCGGTGTCTTTTCTCACCGTCCACATGGCCGATGCATTTATGTTTATTACCGGTCTTCGTCCTTTGGAAATTCGAGCAACTGGTTATAAGCAGAAACTCGCGGCCTTGAGCCCGATTTCCGTAGATGGGTATGATCTCGTGGACACCGAGGTTTTGTTTGAAGGCGGTTCTCTGGTTCACTTCATAACCGGATGGGCTCTTCCTAACACCGCACACGCCACGACGGTTCAATCCGCCCGAATAATCGGCAGGGACGGTCTGCTCGATCTCAATCTGGATCAGCCCGGCTATCATGAAATTCTCGACGATGGAATTTTCGAGCGTAATCCGCTCTTCAGAAACTTTGAATCAGACGGATCTGTCAGCGGTTATGGAATGACCAGCCCCGGAAGAATATTCCGAAACATCACTCGCTTTCGCGACGGCGGATTTTCCCCGGAACAGCTCGAGGAACTCCACTCACCATTTTCCCTTGGATTCTACACAACTGCGGTGTGCGAAGCCGCCCACGAATCCCTGGCCAATGGCGTTGAAATCGACGGCGGTGTAATTCGAGGCACTTCAATTCATGTTAGCGAGCTTCTCAGAGACCGAATAGGCACCGAATCGGTATAACAACAGCAAATGGAGGCTGTCTATGATAAGCAGAATCAAAGAAATCTGCGGAGATAATAATTTCCAGAAGGATCTTACTGAATTTCTCATGGCGATGTGCGAAGTCGACACCACTCCTAACCCGGATGTATCGGTAATGCAGTCCCGTGAACACGCTGTATTCGAGATGATTCGTAATTACCTGAGCGATGGGGGCGGCATATTCAAGTACGATTTCCGGGGTATACCCGACGCAATCGAAAACAATCATGCTTTTTCACAACTTCATTTTACAAAAACCGCCGAAAGACCCGAGGGCCTGCCGATCAGCGAGGTGTACAAAAACCGGGGCAACCTTCTTGCCTTCCTAGATGGTGAAGCATCAGATACCGGCGGTGATGCGGCAGTAAATGCACACATAGATGTCATCGCTCCTTTCATTCCTCCCTCGAGAGAAGGTGACAAGATAACCGGCCGGGGTAGCGTCGATGATAAGGGTAATGTAGCCGCAATTTGCGGTGCCTTGAAGATAATCGAGGTTTTGGCAGCAGGCGGTGAGATACAACTGAAAAATAGAATTACCGCGATGTTTCCGGTTGAAGAAGAGACTGGAGGAAACGGATCCCTCGCGCTTGCTCTCGATAGAGAGTTAAAGAAGCGGTACGAGTCAATGCTGGTGATGGAGTGTGCCGACAACCGGGTGTATCCCGCCAATAGAGGAGCCGTTTGGTTTCGATCCGAACTTACCCGCGCCTCCTCAGGAGCGGTCAATTTCAACCTCCTGGAAGCTGTCGCTTACGCGGTGCTCGAGATGCAGGAGGAAGGAGCGGCGATAAAATCCGAGTCGGATCATCCTTTATTTCCCCATCGGCCCGTGCAGACTTGTAATGGAATCCTCGGCCCGTATGGCGAGCATCCTTCAAGGATTAATGGATTGATACGGTTTCGAATAATGGATTTTAATTCCGGATCGATCAAGGATATAGAGAGTGCCGTGGAACGCGGTGTAATGAAATTTGTAAGCCGGTATGGCGACAGAACGACCATAATCGATCCGGCGACAGGCGTGCCGAAAGTAAAACGTCATGTGGATATTGATCGTTCGAAGGCGGATGAACTGGTAATTGCCGTTCATGGCTCTACAGGACATATGGGTGCGATATTGGAAAACGATGACGCGATCGTGAAATGGGCCTGTATCGCCTGCGAGCTCGTTGAGTTGAGAGGCACGGGTGAAGGGCCGGATGGCGGTGTTGCTTTGCGAATGGAGCTCTCTGATTTCGATTCCGGGATGAACCTGGTACTCGAAGGGGGGCAGGGGTTTCTGCCGACTCATAACATAGACGACATCCAGCGCCGAATGGCGCTGGCTTTTGAAAAGGGAGTAATTTGCTACTCGGACCTGCTCGGTGCCGGACCCGATTCGGTATCCTGCGAAACCACGTATGACAAGCTGCACAACGATGCCTTCGATGGTGATCCTGACTCGACCAGCATGAGGAATGCTCTGCTCGCAGGCGAAGAGAGCGGTTTTACCGAACCTGGCGCACCAGTGCGGGGCTGGGATGTTTCCTGCGATGCCAGGTTGTTTGCCATGGAATATCCTGATATGCCGGTTGTTACCAGCGGTGTTGGTGAGCTCAAGTCGGCCCACTCAAACAGCGAAAGCATTTATCTTGCCGATCTTTGGAACGCGGTGTGCTTTTGCACCATGTATTTGCTCCGTGAAACAGGAAGTTTCTCGCGAGCATGAAATCTCTAGTGAGCAAATCGGCCCATCCGGCACCCGGGTAATTATGGAATTTGACTTTGCCAGTCGTATCGGGGATTATCGCGTTGTTTTGAAGATTGCTGATAAAGAAATCACTATTTTCGCGATTTGCCACCGTAAAGATGTTTATCAGCGAGTTCTGAAGAGAACCGAATAACGGCTGCACAATTGGCAACATGCCACTCGTCTCTATTAACATCGTAACACACGCAATCTGTTTTACTCTTCTTTTACCCCCGCTCCCCCTTAACTGAACGGTGATTCAGTATACTACTTGTATCGCTATTCTTTTGGAATGAGGTATGAGATGAGTATGGATATCCTGGTTACGGGTGCCACCGGTCACGTCGGGAACGAACTGATTCGGACGCTGAATGAGCAGGGGAAAAAGGTGCGGGCACTTATTTTCCCGGGTGAAGATACCGCATCACTTCGTAATTTAGATGTGGAAAGGGTGGAGGGAGATATCCTCGAACCCGGTACTCTCCGCGACGCGGTTAAGGGCATTAAATATGTTTATCATCTCGCGAGTTTGATTTCCATCGGCGGTATATCGGAAGATCTCGTACGTCGGGTGAACATTCAAGGCACGCGAAACGTCGCTTTAGCGTGCCGGGAATCTCATGTGAAACGATTGGTATATGTAAGTTCGATTCATGCGCTCGTGAGGCCGGAAGAGGGAGAAATTATAGATGAACGTCTTCCATTTGATGCAGATAACCCGGCAGGTGTATATGACCGATCAAAAGCGGAAGCTTCGATTGAGGTGCAGGAACTGGTTAAAACGGGTCTCGATGCGGTAATCGTATGTCCTACCGGAATTGTAGGCCCCCACGATTTCCGAAGATCTGAAATGGGAAGGATGATAACCGACTGGATGCAGAAGAAGCTTCATTGGATGGTAGAGGGACATTTCGACTTTGTCGATGTTCGGGATATTGTGAGCGGTTTGATCTCCGCATGCTTAAATGGAAAAAAGGGCGAGACATATATCTTGTCCGGTGAGCGGAATCGACTCGCGGACATACGGCACATGGTACAGGAAGAGGCTTTCGTTCAGTCACCCCAAATTATGGTTCCCCAAAAACTCGCCCTGTTCGGTACCAAAGTAATCTATCCTTTGCAGAAACTCTTTCGAACAGCCTCCGGCTTTACGCCATACTCGATCGAGACAGTAATGAGTAATTCACATATCAGCTCAGAGAAAGCCCAGCGAGAGCTTGGGTTCTCTCCCCGGCCGTTCCGGGAAACAATTGGAGATATTGTTTCATGGTGGAAGGAAAATTGGGCGTTAGTCGAGAACCCTCACTGGTTTGGCAAAGTTGCTTTGATAACCGGCGCCTCGAGCGGCATTGGTGCAGCCTCGGCGCGAAAAATGGCGTCTCTTGGCTTTGAGGTGCTGCTTGTCGCACGGAGAGAGGATAAGCTGCAGCATCTCACAGAGGAGATAAGGGAAAGCGGCGGCAGAGCTGACTATATAGCTCTTGATTTGACGGACCCACTTGCGGTAGATCGCATACGAAAGAGAATTGAGACGAATTATCATGGTATCGATGTACTTATAAACAACGCCGGGATCGGGTGGTATGGTTATTTTGCGGATATGGGTTGGGAGACCGCGGACACTATGATGACCCTCAATACGAGCAGCCTCGTGAAGTTATCGCTTTTTGTTCTTCCTCTGATGAGGAAGCGCAGAATTGGCAGGATAATAAATATAGGCTCAATCGCCGGTGAAATCGAAGGCCAGGGTTCGGCTCTCTACTCCGCCACAAAATCATTTCTAAACACTTTTACCCGTGCTATCAGTAGAGAGTTGAAAGGCTCAAAAATTAAGATGAGTGTACTCCGACCCGGTCCGGTTAGCAGTGAGTTTTTCGATAGCGCCCTTGAGAAATCCAACGGAAGAAAGATGCCCGTTTCGTCGAAAGGAATAAAACCCGCCCTCGTGGCCGAAAGAATTTGGCGATTGGTAAAACATCCGCGTCATACGGCTTATGTGCCGGGTACATTCGGCTTACTCAAATTCACCGTTCTTGTACGGGGATGGATTTTAGATATTGCCGGACCGATCCATCTCAAGCGCCACGCAAAAGCGAAGCTCTAAATACCATCTATTCCCCGGAAGCGCACCCGTCGCCACGCGGATCGCTTCCGGCGCAAAGTACCTGGCTGTCGAATCTGTGAATTATCTGACCAAGACCAAACGCCCCTTTATCGAGGCCCGAAGTTACACGCACGTCGTGTCCTTTTCCTATCAATCCATCGGTTATGTCCGGCCCCGCGATATCTTCGAGCATGAGCGGTCCACCATGATATCCGTCTCGGATGCTGAATCTCGGCATGTCCAGCGCGGCCTGGGGATCAACCTGATCATCGACAAGACGGGATATAACCTGCATGTGTCCTTGCGGCTGCATGAAGCCGCCCATTACGCCGAAGACCGCGTATAAATCGATGTCTTTCGTGGTGGTGGCCATTCCTGGAATGATTGTATGGTACGGCCGTTTTCCAGGTTCCAGGCAGTTTGGATGCCCGGGTGTAAGAGAAAACCCTTTCCCTCGATCCTGAAGGGAGAAACCGCATCCCTGCGGCACGATTCCGGTACCAAAGCCCATATA
>JABGPX010000204.1 GCA_018644745.1 Spirochaetales bacterium | reverse complement strand
TGCGTCATGCAAAAAAATACGTGATGACAGTGGTTATTGGAACCAGATCGAGGTG
The DNA here is from genome assembly GCA_018644745.1 of Spirochaetales bacterium. The sequence goes on along the minus strand of JABGPX010000204.1, from coordinate 1,517 downwards.
TATATCAGTAACCACTCGGAAGCGGAGTTTTCTCACGGTATTTGCCCGGATTGTACAAAGAAACTATACCCCGAGATGGATCTCCTCGATGAAGAAGAGAGGTAGTCGGGTTTGGGACAAAGCTGGTCGATCACCCCAGTGGTAGAACCTTCGTTTCAAGACTAATCTTGTGTTCTGCCCCTTCTGCATTTTCCCCTTCGTGGGTTGCGCGCATCTCTCTCGGTGTGAGTCGGTGCTTATACTCTTCCACGTATAGGTTCAAGATCCGGTTCGTCGGCCACATGATCAACCAAGCCCGGGTTCAGGGCAATGGCTTCCTGGTATTTGCTGACTGCTTCTTCTAACTCACCACTTATGGATAATACACGAGCAAGATACAGCAAAACCATGCCCTTCCAAGCATCGCCTGTATTGATAGCCAACAAAAATGGTGTCATCGTCCGCTGAAGATGTACCGCCCGCCTGGCATTTCCTGCTCGCGCTATAGCCTGAGCCAAATGAGTAAGCGAGTGGGCTACACCATAATAGGCGATACCCACCCAGAGCGGATTTCCTCTATCATCATGTGGATTTGCAGCAGCAAAAGCGGGCTCATCGCGGCGTTGTACTTCTCCGATAATTGCTCCAATGCTCTCGTTCAGCATCTCTACTACTTCCTTCCAGGGCGTGTTTATGTGCCGTTCAAAGAACACAAGATTCACATCACACGATTCATCGTCACCGAATGCGGCATTGGGTGACTAGGAGTGTTTCATTGAATTAGACCTATCTTGTGAATATAAGCTGACGCTTGATTATTCCCAAAGCTCTCGAAGATCGATATGTTCCGCTTGGAAAATCTCTCTCTCCCGAAGGCCTTTTTTCAACAAGCCCTTCTCATATCCGAGAGATCGCATGGCTTCAAAAATCGGTACATACCGATCAGGCCGCTGGCGAGAGATCTCCGTAATCAGTCTCAATTCAAGTGCCACAACGGGAATCTGATGATCGTCGCAAGAAACATGCTTATAGTAGGTCCAAGGACCAGAACCCGTACACTCCCCTGTATCAGAATCAGATTCGCCCTCTACCGTACTGAACTCAAGTTCGACGCCATTAATCTCAAATGAGCAGAAGTACTGCCGGCTTTCCACTATGTACATCGGCGAGGTTAAGCATTTGCACCGAGAAAGGAGGGTGGCAAATGTGTCGACTCCCGACCGGTTCTTTGCGAGTACATCCACGTCTCCGACAGGTAGGGTCACGCCGTGCAGCAGTGAAGCGGCAGTACCAACTATTCGATATTCGATTTCCTCTATTTCTGAGCCAACGTGTGAAAGCAGAACTCTCAAGACGTCCTGCAGTTGCAGGAGATCAACCATTCTGATTCCTTTTGCCGCGATTTTGTTGTTCGAACTTATCATGAGAATCAAGTGGCGGTCTATTCAAACCAGAGCCTGCCGGAACTCTCCATGGCTAAAAAACCCTTCCGGGCAATATCCTGATGGTTGGCTACCATCGACGTCTGTAAAACCGTA
>JABGPX010000505.1 GCA_018644745.1 Spirochaetales bacterium | reverse complement strand
AGGTCGATCCTCATCATTTAGTAGAGGACACGGGCTTGGTATTGGGCGAAGCTTTAAGTAAAACGACCAAGGCCTTAGGAACTATCCATCGCTACGGCCACGCGGTAGTCCCAATGGATGACGCTCTTTCGGAGGTAACTGTGGACGCCTGCGGCAGGCCTTATCTGGAGTATCGAGCCGTTTATCCGCAGAACCGGTCGGGAGACTTTGATATGTGGCTGATACGCGAATTTCTGCTCGCCCTTGCGAACCGGGGGGGACTCAATCTCCACGCCTCCTGCAGGTATGGCGAAAACAGCCACCATATGGCGGAAGCCCTCTTCAAAGCTCTTGGTATTGCCCTTCGGGAATCTTTCGCGGTATCGGACGGACCGGTCCGGTCCACCAAAGGTATACTTCATGAAAGGACGGAAAATTGATTTCAGACCTGTTTTTCATTACACTTGATACAATGGAAGTGACGCTTCAAAGGGCTGAGGATTATGAGCGTCGGAGATAGCCTCGCAGGAATTCCAAAGGATGGATTTCTTAAGATCAGTCGCCCGGATCATAGTTCGCTCACCTCGCAGCAGAGATCAGCACTTATCAGGAAAGGAAATGAATTATTCAACTCGGGTCAATTCGATCAGGCGAAAAGAATTTTCGTTGCTACCGGTTATGGAGATGGAATTATTAGGATTGGGGACTATTATCTAAAGCGGCACGAGCCCCTGGAGGCGCTCAGAATGTATTTGATGGCTTCGGCAAAAGACAAGGCGGAGCATATCTATCAAGGAGCCGCATCGGTTGTGCAATCATGGCTGCAGGAAGATCCAGCGCAATATGTGGGGAGCGTAAATAAACGTGATGAACGATAAAGATGAATACCAGGAGAGTGAAGACTCTTCTGAAACAATATCAATTTCTGATCTCTCAAAGAGAGGATATCAGCTGCTCAAAGAAAACTATATAGACGAAGCAGTAGAATGCTTTGTCCAAATCATTGAAGTTGACGAGGCGAACAATTATGCACTTGTCGGCCTTGGTGACGCAGCACGAAAAAAAAGAGATTTCCGGAAGGCGGTAACCTACTACCAGGAATGCCTGGATCATCATCCGGGAAACAACTACGCCCTGTTCGGTCTGGCGGACTGCTATAAGGCACTTAACCAGTATAAGCAGGCAATAGAAATCTGGGAACAGTATCTTAAGCATGACGACGGCAATGTTACGGTGCTAACCCGCGTGGCCGACGCGTATAGAAAGGTAAAGGATTTCCGCCGATCGAAAGAAATCTATCAGCGTGCTCTGAAGGCCGAGGAAGATAATGCGTATGCGCTGATCGGTCTTGGCCACCTTCATTACGATTTCAGGGAATACGATCAAGCCCTCCTGTATTGGGGCAAAATGTTCGAGTTTAACGAGAACAATGTAGATATCCGTGTGCTTACATCAATTGGCAATTGTCATCGCAAGCTAAAAACTTTTCATGATGGCCTCGGTTTTTTTCAAATGGCTTTGGATCTGGAACCGCATAATTTCTACGCGCTCTTCGGTATGGCGGATTGCTATAGAGGCCTGAACGATCAACCTAACTCTCTTATATATTGGAATAAAATCCTCAGCCGTGACCCGAACAACAAGGTAATACTCACGCGGGCGGGAGAGACGTACAGGAATATGGCCCAATATGACGAGGCGGAAGAGCACTACAAAGCCGCCTTGAATATCGAGTTCGATGAATATGCAATTCTCGGCCTTGCCCTCATAAGCAAGATGCGAGGAAATTATCGAGATGCTATTGTGTCACTCAAGGGATTGCTCAAAAACGACGCGAAAAATCATCGTCTTTATACAGAAATAGCGGAATGCCATCTTAAACTCAAGGAAAGAAACCAGGCGATAGAGATACTTAATGAGTTTCAGCAGCTTGGTATTCGGAACTCCTATGTTTCCGAAATGCTGTCAGGACTCAGCCGTTAGCGCCTACTCCAGCACCGCCCGGATACGCCGGATTCCCGCCGACGATGATTGTTCCTTAGTTATTCGAAATGAACCGAGACTTCCGGATTTTTCGACATGAGGTCCCCCGCAAACTTCCTTTGAAAAACCACCAATCGAGTATACCTTCACTTTTTCCTCATACTTCTCGTTAAAGAAGGCGAAGGCTCCTTTGCCGGTAGCTTCCTCAACAGTAATAATCTCCATCGATATCGGAAGATCCGCCTGAATCTGGCGATTTACTATGTCTTCGACCTCTTTAATCTCATCGGGGCTCATCTTCTCAGGGTGAGAGAAATCAAACCGCAGTCTTTCCGGAGTTATGTTGCTGCCTTTCTGCTGTACATGATCGCCGAGAACCATATGAAGAGCTTTGTGAAGCAGATGAGTGGCGGTGTGAAGCCGGGTTGTGGCATCGGTGTGATCCGCTAAACCACCCTTAAAACTTTTTTCCGCTCCCTGTTTTGACAATTCCTGATGCTTTTGGAACGCCGCCTCAAATCCTTCAACATCCACGGACAGACCGTGCTCCTCTGCGAGCTCCTGGGTAAGTTCAATAGGGAAACCATAGGTATCGTAGAGCCTGAAAGCGACTCTACCGGGCATTACCTTCTTCGGGTTTTTCTCTAGATTGGGCAGCAGTTTTTCGAACTCCCTCTCACCTTTCAGAAGTGTTTTCAGGAACCGTTCCTCTTCGGCGGTGAGTTCTTCAATAATCGTCTGTTTCCTTTTCGTTAGCTCGGGATACACATCCGCGTACATCTCTATGACGGCACTTGCCGGCTTCTCAAGAAGCGAATCCTGGATTCCGAGTTTCCTTCCATGACGGATAGCGCGTCGTATGAGGCGACGGAGGATATAACCCTGCCCGAGGTTTGACGGTGTCATTCCCCGATCATCACCAAGAATAAAGACGGATGTCCTTATGTGATCGGCGACAATACGGATGGAGGTATCGTCAGCCTCGCTATCACCGTATAATTTCCCCGCTGCTTGCTCCAATGCGCCGATAACAGGCGTAAAGAGCTCGGTTTCATACACCGATTTCTTCCCTTGGAGCACTGTGATCGTTCGTTCAAGTCCCATTCCGGTATCAACACAGGTGCGGGCAAGCTGCTCAAATTCACCATTTTCAGTTTTATTGTACTGAATAAATACATCGTTCCAAATCTCAAAATATTTGCCACAGGAACATCCGGGGCGGCAATCGGCACCGCAGCTTTCAAGTCCCATATCGACAAACATTTCAGTGCACGGTCCGCAAGGGCCGCCTCCGGCGAGTCCCCACCAGTTATCTTCCGCCGGCAGGAAATAGATTCTCTCCTCAGGGATACCGAGTGAGCGCCAAACATCACCGCTTTCAACATCCACCGGTGCGTTCTCATCACCTGCGAATACAGTAACCGAGAGAGAATCCGGGGATATTCCGAGATATTTTTCGTCGGTAAGAAACTCATAACTCATGGTTATCGCTATCTCTTTGAAGTAGTCGCCTAGAGACCAGTTCCCGAGCATTTCAAAAAAAGTGAGGTGGCTCGAATCACCTACCTCATCGATATCACCGGTGCGGATACATTTCTGGTAATCCGTCAGCCTCACGCCGGCGGGATGGATTTCTCCGAGGAGATAGGGAACAAGCGGGTGCATGCCTGCCGTGGTAAATAAGACTGTGGGATCATTCTCGGGCACCAGTGATTGGCCGGTTATTTCGATATGATTTTTTGAGAGGAAAAAATCTATGTAGAGTTTTCGTAATTCGCTAGCCTTCATGATGTCTCCGGTTGTTAAAAATCTTCCAATTGGGTTTCGACGTCGTCGGTAATAAAGTCAGAAAACAAGTATACAATGCTTCCGGATTTAGTAACGCGCATGTCCGCGTAACCTCTGGAAACCAGCTGCTCGAGATGCTTTTTAGCATCATCAAGAGAGATATTACCTTCCAGCGCCACTTCCGCTGGTGTGGCAATTCCGTCATGCTTTTTCGCGGTTCGGAGAATTACCCGTTCGATAGAATCTCCGCTGGTCTCCCGGGTGCGGCCTATCTCGCGGCGAAAATCCCGCCGGAGCTCTTCGCGGCCGTCCTGCCTTGGCTGGTCAGACTCTAATGCTCTACGGTACTTTGCAGTAAGATTCGCCTCGCGGACCTGCATCGGCAGAGTAAAAAAATCATAGATACTGCCGACCGCCGCGAGACCGCCGGTAACAAAATAGAGGACACCGGTCCCGATCTTTCCCAGATAAAATCTGTGAAATCCCAAAGTGCCCAAACCGCCGAAAAACCAAAGCACATATGCTATAAAGGTTGAATACACCGTATTTCCCTCCACTGACGGACTTTACAGCGATTTTACCATCTGGTAAACCCCGATTTGGTTCGTCAGAAACCGGCTACACTTCTTCCAGATGCTCTCTGTCTCTTTGAAGTAACACCTTACCTTCATCGGCAAGCTCTCGGATGTATTCAATGAACTCTCTGGTTGCCTTATCGACTTCGCTCCTTTTCATTGGACCAAGCCGAATCATTTCCTCATTCACGATCTGCCGCCGTCGTTCGGAAATACTTTCGAGGAACCTTGCACGAATCGGCTCTTCTTTTCCCTTCATCAACACAGCTATCTCTTCTTCGGAAAAATCTCGGAGCACCATCTGGAAATCCTGATCATCCATCTGAAATATTATTTCCACGGTAAACAGCAGCTCACGGATCTCTTCACATATCTCAGGGTGATACGAGTCGATATTCGCAAGTATTTCTCTCTCTGATGCTCCTGACATAGAAGCGAGAATCTCCGCGAGAACCTTTGGTCCATCGATCTCCTCGGTAACAAGCCTGCCTTGTTTTCTAATCTTCTCCCTGAGCGCCTCAGCAACCTTTAGTAATGCATCCGGCGAGACTTTTTCCATCCGGGCAATGCGGCCAACGACTTTCATCTGCAGCTTCGGGTGGAGGGCTTCGAGTATCATCGACGCTTTACGGGAATCCATATACGGTAAGATGACACTGATTACTGAATCTGATTCCCGCTTCAGCAGCATGAGTATTTGAGGAAACTCAAAATCTTCGAGAAATGAAAAGGGATTATCGATTTCGAACGGCACGGCTTTACGATATATCTGGCTTCCCTTTTCTTTTCCAAAGGCGTTCTCGAGCATCCTTCGCGCGACGTCGGTGCCTTTTCGAGAGGTTCCCCCTTTTGCCTTCTTCACATGAAAATCGCCAAGGATCTCCCCTGCTTCCTGTTTGCCAATTCGCTTTGTATCAGAGATTTCGCGTGTTAGGACCTCTACCTCTTCATCCGACATATGTTTGAGAATTTCGGCGGCGTCGGATTTCCCGAGAAGCATGAGAAATTTCGCCGCACGGCTTGCGCCGCCGCCGGTACCGGACTCACGTATGAGACCATGGATTTTCTTCTCAACCTTCTCGGTTTCAATGGATGGCGCGTCGGCATTTTTTTCTGCCGACTCTCCACGCGACGCTTTATAAAACTTCAATGCCTTGTCGATCCTTTTCATTTTTTCATCATAACAAGCACCGTCGGGTACGACAATGGCGGTTTATACGGAAATATCTCTTGACAATATTTCGCTCAAAATATATAAATCAGCCTTACAGTGCCGCTGTAGCTCAGTCGGTAGAGCAGAGGACTGAAAATCCTCGTGTCAACAGTTCGATTCTGTTCGGCGGCACAGATGTAATGGCAGTAAGTCGTTTATCGATAACGGCTTACTGCCTCTATCATTCGACTACCGGACACACCGGCGTCGTGCAAAACCACCTTAGTGTGACCAAAATGTGACCAGTTTTCTGGTACATAGGTCAAAGGAGTGCACAATGCCGGAAAAAAGACCCTTCAAACTGTACAAACGCCCCAGAAAAAAAGGATTGCCGATCTATTACTCCCATTACTTGCGCCCGGATGGAAGCTACACCGCCGGACGGTCTACCGGAGAAACGAACAGGAAACGCGCTGAAGCGAAGGCTTGGAAGTACTTGCAATCCGGATCCATACCGTTCCAGCATAGGCGCAAAGTGTCAGAATTCGCGGAAGGCTTCTTCGATTGGGACGGCGAATGGGCAACGGATAAGAAAAGTGCCGGTCTGAGATGCTCCTCCGAGCAATGCAAATGCAATCAATCCGTTACAGATCACCATATCGGCCGGCTTCTCGGCAATAACCTGCTAACCGAGATCGATACCTCTAAGGTTAAGTGGTTTCGGAACACAATGTACAAGGAAGGGTATGCTGGGAGCACAATTAACAAAGCTCTCGGCTGCCTTCGCGCAATCCTCCAAACCGCTGAGGAAGCCCATCTACTCCGAGCGTTACCGCGTATACAAAGAGCTGGACTGAACCAAAAGGAGACCGGGATATTAACTCAAGATGAAGTATCACGGCTTTTCGCGCTGGAGTGGGAGGACCATAGATGCTATGTTGCAAATCTTATTGCCGCATCAACTGGATTCCGTCTCGGCGAAGTGCTTGGAATTAAGCGTAGGAATATTATACCTGGATATATCAAGATAACTGGTTCATGGAGTAGCAGAAGACGTGCATTCAAGCCTGGGTTGAAAAACGGCCAGCGATCGCGAACGGTACCAATCCCTGATTCGGCTGAAACTGCAATCCAAGAGCTTTTAAAAACAAGCCCATGGATATCCCCCGATAGCTATCTACTTTTTACAAAGAGAACGGAAGAAAAGCCAATGGAGCATATCCGGGCGACAAGAGCATTCGCAGAGATGCTAACAAAACTTGATCCACCTATCACCCAGGAAGAACGGACAAGACGAAGCATTCACTTTCATTCCCATAGACATTTTTTCAACAGCCTATTAATTGAAAGCCGTATTCCGTTACAAAAGATCCAGCGGCTCACGGGGCATTTATCAGAAGAGATGACGCAATTGTATTATCATACAGATGACCTATCCGATGTAGCTGAAGTCCAAATGAAGGTTTTTGATTTCTCAAAATACAAGCAAGGAGCATAAATAAAATATTGTTTTATGTGTTACTACGTTTTAGTTGACGCATAAAACATATTTGTGTATTATTATTATAACAACGATCAAGGAGAGTGGGCGGCAGGTGCAATGCTTGTCACAATCTTTCCGTATGGAAAGATATCTTTAATCAAGGAGAATACCTTGATCGTTGATAAAAATACTACATTCGAAAAGCTGCTTACCTACCAGCAAGCAGCAAAAATCTTAAACATCTCAGAACCTACCCTCCGTCGTTGGGTGATGGAGCGTCGAATCCCATTCATTAAGATCGGGAGATTAGTCCGCTTTGATCCCGACATCCTTATGAAATGGATTTCCGAGCATTCGGTACCTGTCGGGGGTCGAAGATGACACAGAAAGATGCCGATTCAATTGTCAACTGGCTATTGCGGAAATCTGCTGAGTTTCCGTTCGGCGATTTGACCATTACTGTGAAGCTTCATGCTGGCCGCCCGAGCTTGATCGAACGCTCATATTGCGAGCGTGTAAAAACAACCGGAAACACCGGAACCAATCATGACGAAACAAGGCGATGAGCGTCACCTAAACAGTAATAGGAGGCTGCGGTTTCCGTCACTTTCTGAGCGAGTTGGACTAACAGCTGACCTGTTACGGATACATGCTCCTCTTAGCTGTTTTAAAGAAATACCAAATTATCGAAAAGAGGAAATTGGGTTACCGGGACTCACCTATTTATACGCGAATGAGAATAGGCAAAAAGCATACTTACTGATTACAAGCGAAATACTCGGTAAAAGGTATCCGGAAAAATTGAACTGCGAGAACATTGAATACGCGCTTGAAAGAATAAACTCGATTACCGATGTAGAGTTGGATGTTGAACTTCTACTTAATTATGGTTGTGTTTCCGAAGTCCATGTAACCGATGATCTGCTATTATCCCATGATCCTCAAATTTACTTATATGCTCTTCGTAGTATTCCAATTCCAGATAAAATAAATCGCACGCCCTATCACAAAGAATCGGTTAGGTTTTCGACATACAATAAAGATAAACGGCACCGCTTTTACCTTACTTTGTATGATAAGTATCGTGAGATTAAACGCCATAGGTGTCGGCAGTGTGAGGATGAGTTATTTCGTGATGTTGTTAGAATCGAGTTAAAACTCGAATCGGCTGAGATGATAAAAAAATATCTTAAGATCCGAAAGAAAGAACCTCCGACGATCCGAGAGGTGCTTCAATGCCATGAGTCCGTCAATGCAGATACTTTTCGAAATGTATGGCAGAAACAAGATATTGAGATACCAAATGATGATTGGCTGGAAGAGCGGTACCGCCGCGAATGGAATGATCTTCTTCAGGAGCATAGAGATTTTGACGGCGTAGCTGCATACCTTCGTACCCGATTGCCGGAGTCTACTGCGAGGCGGTGGATCAAGACCTATGGTGGTGTCGTTAATTCGAATCCAGAAGTGTTTCGGCCGATGGAAGAGCTAACAGATGCATTGGACTTCTATGATTGACGATCTAATACATTGGGATCTATTATGAATCAAGAAAGACAAGACTAATAAAAAAAAAGAGGACTACATGTCAAATGGCTATGATGTTGCTCAGATTTGTCTAAATGGTCATAAGATAAACGCGTTTACTCAAAAATATCCTCAACACAACTCCGATTTCTGTTCTAAGTGCGGAAAAGAAACGATCTCGGTATGCCTATCATGTAATGAACACATTAGAGGAGGTTATTTAGGGCTTGGTGGAAGCTTTGATCTTCCTTCTTTTTGCCATCACTGCGGTACCCCGTATCCATGGACCACTGCCCGAATGGAAGCTTTGAAGGAGCTTGCTGATGAAGTAGATGAGTTTTCTGACGACGACAGAGAGAAGTTTAGGAGCAGCATAGATACTGTCATAACTGATAATCCAAGAACAGAGATCGCAGCTACAAGAATGAAAATGCTTTATCTCAAAGTAAGAGATACTGCGGGTCCCGCTATCCGAAGCTTCATGGTTGATGCGGCGAGCGAGACAGCTAAAAAGATATTTCTTGGAGATTAGGAAAAAAGGAGTCAGCTAAGTGTCAGATACAGGTACGAATTGGACAGCTATTGTTGGTATAGTTGGCGTTGGCGGAATGATTGCTACCTCGTTAATTTCCTTGATCTCAAACATGCTCGCCAAAAGCAAAGAGCTGACAATCGAGCGCGAAAG
>JABGPX010000542.1 GCA_018644745.1 Spirochaetales bacterium | reverse complement strand
AGTATAAACTTCCTTTATCATCGCTATCGAACCATTGATTGTCCACGGGATCTGATGAGGCGTGTACATCTGCTCGACGCCGATTATTACATTATTATGCTCCGCGGCAAATATTGCCAAGTCGGAGAATCGATTGTAAAGATCAGCGATGATTTCTGAGTAAGCTGCATTGTTTTGGAGAGCGCTATCGTTGAATGCATGGCAAAAAAATCCAATCCCGGCCGTCAGCCTCTCCGCGATAAGGATGAGGGACTCTAACCATTCATGATGGAACCTGTCCCTGACTCGGATATCGGTGTGAGATAGACCCAGGGTAGAGTAGGATCCGTGACCCGAGTAGAGGTTGACTACTCTAAGCCCCTTTTTCTCTGACTGTACCTGAACCTCTTCGACCCAATCGCGAAGATAATCAGGCCCCATATATAGGGGGTCGCATTCCGTATCCGCGCTTGCTTCGATGTACTTCACTCTAAGACTGCTAATAACTTCCATCCATTCAGACGGCAGGGTCCAGCGCTTCGAGGCGAAGCAATTGTCTATCGCAAGATGAATACGTGGATACTCCAATTGCATTTACTCCTTTTAGTGTCTGCAAATATGATATAATATGTATCGTGAAGATGCAATATGAAAGATGAAAAACTATTACTTTATATCCGCATGTGGTACAGTCATGTACCAAAAACAAGGTGGGAACCATGAAAGGCAATCTTTCGAGCAAGGGCGGCTGCATTCTGCGAATCAAGGGCATCTATGAGGACCTGAAGCCGGCGGAGAAGCGTGTCGGGGAATATGTTCTCCAACATGCCGAGGAGGTGATTGATTTTACGATTGAAGATTTAGCGACGAAGTGCGATTCGAGCTATGCGACTATCACCCGTTTCTGTAAGCGAGCGGGTTATTCCGGATACAAAGAGCTAAAAAGCGGTTTGATTAACGACATTATCCGGGATAGGGGGGTCGATGATCTCATCTACAATTTATCTATAACAAGCGATCCCTCGACGGAGAGTATTGCTGAGAAAATTTATACTCTGGGAACAAACGTCCTTGAAGACAGCTACAAGATTATGGATCCGACGGTCATTGACGCCGCCGCTGACCGAATCCTCCACGCAGGCAGTATTTGCTTTATCGGAGCAGGGTATTCCGGGATTAGCGCCCGATACGCGTACAGCAAATTTTTTCGTATTGGTATTCCTTGCTTTTCCGAACTCGATTCGACGCTCTATAGAATGAAAATATCTATTATGACCGATAATGATGTTCTATTCGCTATTTCATCTTCTGGAAGAACCCGAAACATTATCGACGCGGTTAAGCTGGCCAAAAAGAATAATGTAACCGTCGTAAGCTTGAGCGATTTTGCTATTTCACCGCTAACTCGGATATCCGACTTCAACTTACATACGACACCACGGAACGCCAATCTCTTTATGAATATCGATATGCCGCTCGTTATCGGTCAGATTGCTATTATAGACGTTCTGTACTCTTGCTGCTGCATACGCCTTGCTGAAAAGGCTTCGGAAAGCCATAAAAAGACCAAGGCCTCTGCCGATGCCGAGAAAACGCGATAGTCAAAACCGCTACTGCCGGTTTTGCTGTCCACTATAATGATGCTACGACGATTATCGAGCGGTAAAAATATATCATTTTTAATCGCGTTTATTGCATAAAAATTACGAAAAAACTTGACGTATCATGATATGAATGTCATCATGAAATTAAACAAGGAGCGTGATGGGTGCTGCTACACAATAATGCGATCTGTCTCAGCGGGGCTGATTGGCTTATTCATGAGGGAGTAGACACAGACTACGACGAAGTCATGAATCACAATGATGGATGGCTTAACTCTCAAGTACCCGGCAATATTCAGGCGGATCTCGAGCAGAATCTTCTGCTCAAACCTCTCTGGTATGGAAATGGTGATTCCCGTTTAATGGATTATTGCCTTAAGGACTGGTGGTATCGCAAAGATTTTCAGGTTCCGGACAATTTTCAAGGCAAACGTCTTACTTTGATTTTCGACGGTGTGGACTACTCATGCGAGATTTGGGTAAATGGCTCACTGGTGGACCACCATGACGGCATGTTTCAGCGTTTTGATTTCGATGTAACCGATTTTGTCAATGTTGGAAAAGTAAACCGCCTTGGAGTTAAAATCTCCGGAATGCCGGAGGAGCTGGTGCCCTGGATAGAAGGATCGGATGGGGCGTTCAGTGGAGTTGGTACGGATTATTTCTTCGTTCATGCAAATGACAAGATTCGTGAAACCCTAAAGGGACTAAAAAGCCCGGCAAATTGCAGTTACGATTGGGGCACAAACATATATACGTTGGGAATTTGGAAGGATGTTCAACTCAAAGCGAGTGGACCTGTCAGAATCGAGTGGGTACAAGTCAAAACTAGACTGGAGGAAGATTTTTCGGCCGCGACCGCCGAAGTAATCGTTGAGCTCGATTCCGAGGTCGACATGGAAATAACTGCCAAATTTTCTTTAAGTGGTCCGGAGAAGAGCGGTTCGGTCGCGGTCAACGGAGCCCTAATTCCGGGGAAGAATACAATTCGGTCAAGTATTTCTGTTGATAATCCTCGGCTCTGGTGGCCCGCCGGGCATGGTGAACAAGCGCTCTATATGCTTGAAACGATGATCGCCGAAGACGAAGGCGAACCATTGGATCATGCTGAGACACGTTTTGGCATCAGGGACGTGCGATGGGAGCAGGTAGAAGGTGCGCCTGAAGATTTCGCAAACCCCTACCGTTTGGTTCTGAACGGTCGCACGATCAGAACCATGGGATCGAATATGACGGCCGTCGACCTGCTTTTTGGCAGGGCAGATGGACGATACCGGCATTTCGTGGAAATGGCGAGGGAGTGCAATATGAATACTCTTCGCCTTCATGGAGGTCAGATCATCTACCCGCAGAGCATGTACGACGCCGCGGATGATCTCGGCATCATGTTGCTCGTGGATTTCCCGATGGGGAATTGCGCTCCGGAGAAAGACCCGGTGTTCCTCAAAAACCTAGACGAGACAATCAGTAATATAGTCAAGCAGCTACGGAACCACCCGTCAGTGGTTGAATGGTCGGGCGGGAACGAAATGAGTTGGTGTTTCGATTCCACCGTTGAGATGGCCGCGCTCGAAGTAGAGCGTGATGCCACGGCCCGGGAAGACGGAACGCGTCTTTTCAGGGATACGTGTCCGATCGACGGAGGGCGCCATTCCCCTTGGGACTACAATCCGGATTTGACATACACCCAGTTTAACGAGGACATCTTGGATAATATGGGTGAAAATCCCATGATGCGTTACGGTGAGTTCGGATGTCAAACTCCGGCTAATCTCGAAGTATGGCACAGGGACATCCCCTTGGCATCTCGGTGGCCCATCGATGAGGATGATCCTGTCCTAATCAGGAAAAATGCAGTTAGCGCGGTGTTTGATAGGGATTTCTGGCTGTGCAAAGGGACGATAGAAAGGCTTTTTGGGGAACTCGATGACCTCGAAATGTTAATCCGCTGCGGTCAGTTCATCGGGGCCGAAGGCGTTCGGTATATGATGGATGCGCTACGGGCAAAGGGAGGAAGAGTCGGCGGCTTCACATCTTGGGACTATAATGAGCCGTGGCCGAACGGCGCCGGTAGTTTTATGATTGACTACGACGGCCGGCCGTTGATGATGTACCATTTTGTAAAACAAGCGCTGGCGCCGGTGTCTCTCCAACTCAGACATGAAGGAATCGAATACTCTTTCTATGGAGACACCTTCGCCGATCTTCTTCTTGTCAGCGATGCACCGGAGAAGCTTATGGGACTGACCTGGAAATGGACGGCAAGGGCCCGAAACGGTGAGGTTTTTGGATCAGGTACCGGCAAAGCTGAGATATCTCCGTTAGATGTGATGGCGCTAGCGCAAATCCGTGTCAATCCCCCGCAGGCGCTGATTTCAGGTCCGGTGATTGTAGAACTCGTTTTGTCCAATTCAACAGGTCAAGTCATTTCCGAACGCTTCTGTGTTTTTGGCGCAAAAGGTGTTCGAGCACCGCTTCGCGGACTAGTAAAAGATGCCGCTGGTCACAATGGGTATGGCATGCCATATGTTACGACGGCCATATGCGGCGGTAAGGTAGAACCGGCGGAATTGAACATCGAAGAAAAGCGCGCTTTCGTACGCGGCGAATGTGAGTTTTTTGAGGTGATTTTGAAAAACTCAGGATCGATGACGGCTATATTTGTCGAAATCAAACCAACGCTGGAATACCGAACAGATCTTTTTATTGACAACAACTTCGCGTTTATACCTCCGGGTGAGTCGAGGATAATCGCTATCAGGGCGCTGGTTCGGGAAGGATTATCCTTGCCTGAAACGGGTTGGAATGTGACATGCTGGAATGCCGAAGGGCTTACGATACCTCCCGCGGATAGCATTCTGCTGTATATGGGCCGCCGTGATTCGACATGTCGCGGGTACCAAGGGTATTTCGATGGCGTGGCAGAAAATCCGAGGAAGGATATTTCTCTAGAAGGAAACGTGATTGATTGCGGAAATGTCCCATACGCTCTGAATGGTGCGGCCAATTTTATCTTTGAATCCCGTACCGTGTTAGCCGCGAGCCTTAGAATTCACGCGTCGGACACTGATTCTTCCGGGAAGGGAACGATCGTGTTGGATCTCAATGGGCATGCTTTTCATAAAACGCTTCCGGCTGGGCTTGGCGTACAACTCACAACCCCGGAGCATCTAGCATATCCGCGGAGCCAAAATTTTAATATCCCGGAGGGCGTTCTGGTTGATGGAAAAAACAAGTTACGTATAGAGGTGCGGGGCGGATGGTTGACCTGGGACGCCCTCGATTTGGTGGCGAGATGAAGATTGACTTGAACAGAAAGGGCATCAAAGAGAATCTGCTGCTCTATGCGATCCTTTCACCGGTGATCGTTTACATTATCATCTTTTGTTACGTCCCAATGTATGGTTTAATCATCGCATTTCAAAACTTTCTACCGGGAAGCAAATTCCTATCGTTAGGCCCCTCTGTGCGATGGGTGGGTCTCAAACATTTCATAGACTTTATGTCTTCTTTGTACTTCTGGCGGCTGATCAGAAATACGCTCGTGCTGAGTGGGCTCATGTTGACCATCGGTTTTATGATTCCCATTGTCTTTGCACTTCTTCTCAACGAGGTCAGGTCACTACATTTCAAAAAATTCATACAGACAGCAAGCTACTTACCCTATTTTATATCACAGGTCGTTGTTGCAAGTATGGTGCTAACGCTTGTTGCGAAGGGTGGTCTTGTCAACCGCGTGTTCGACGTAATTGGGCTAGCTCCAATGGCGTACACGACGGACCCGAATGTATTCCCCTGGGTTTATGTCGTCTCGAATATATGGAAGGGATTCGGATGGAGCAGCGTTATTTATATGGCTGCTATCTCCGGAATCGATCCTGCTTTGTATGAGGCGGCAAAAATCGACGGTGCGAATCGATACAGACAGATTCTGCACATAACATTACCGGCGATTAGCGGAACTATTTTCATCCTCCTGATTTTCGCCATCGGCGGTCTTTTGAATGCGAATAGCGAATTCATCCTCCTGATGTACAATCCAGCGATTTACGAAACCTCGGATGTTATTGGAACGTATTCCTACCGAGTAGGAATACAGGGCGGACAGTTCAGCAAAACAGCGGCGATAGGGATGTTTATGCAGGTGATTAATTTCACGCTCCTCTATGTCGCTAACGCAGTATCCAGAAAGGTGAACGGTTTTTCTCTATGGTAGACAAGGATTAAGAAGATGGCACGAAGTATCAGGGTTGGATCCCGCATCACAACGGCAGTGATTTACGCAGTCCTATTGGTGATAGGCTTTTTCACGCTGTACCCGTTTTATTATGTATTTATTCAGTCGTTCGCAGATCCGAAAGAAGTACTCGCCGGATCCGTCTACCTGTGGCCGAAGAAGATATTTTTCGGTTCTTTCAAATTGATTGTAAGCGATCCGAGAATGTGGCAAGCCTATGGCTATACGATCCTTTATGTCGTATGTGGAACTGCGCTTAATGTAGCTGCTTCGGTTTTGGGCGCGTATCCGTTGAGCGTCAAGAAGCTGTTCGGACGGAAGATCGTTGTAAGAATGCTGGTATTCACTATGTATTTCAGTGGGGGATTGATTCCGACTTTCCTTTTGATTACCAAGATAGGGCTTTACAATAACATTTTTGCGATGATAATCCCAGGAGTTGTCAGCGTTTGGCACATCATCCTAGTCCGGACATATATGATGACGATTCCCGATGAGATGAAACAAAGCGCGGTCATGGATGGTGCGGGCCATATACGGATGCTGTCATCTATCATTGTTCCTTTGTGCAAGCCTGTTCTCGCGGTCATTTCAATCTACGCAATTGTCACGATCTGGAACTCATGGTTCAATGCACTGCTCTACCTGCCGAATTCTGAACTGCATCCCCTGCAATTCTATCTCTACCGGGTCATGATACAGCAGAACGTTGATATGTCTCAGATTTCAAGCACGTTAAACTTAGAGGCGGCTTTACAGCGAATGATGAGGTCGTATCAGCTAAAATACTCGCTGATTATCTTTACAACACTTCCGGTTATTTTTACTTATCCCTTTTTTCAAAAGTATTTTGTGAAAGGGGTCATGTTAGGATCTTTAAAGGGCTAAAAACCTTTATGAAGATAAATAATTTTCTAAGGAGAGTAGAAAGATGAAAAGGAAACATCTTCTAACAGTCATCGTTGTTTTAGTTTGCTGGCTGGTCCTAATTCAGCAGATCAGCGCCAGCGGACAGAGCGGCGTCACATCACAGTCCGGGGGACCGAGGATATTGACGCTTTTGGGTCCTGTAGACGCGGAAATGTGGGAAACCCGCGATATACAGACCTCGTGGATTGCCTATCAGGAAATCCTTCAGGAAGCCAATATCGATCTGCAGATTGAGGCTATTCCTACCGAGCAATTTGCCACCGTTGTGCAAACAAGAGTGGCAACCGATACCGATATTCCGGATCTTGTAAGGGTAAATAGCCTAGATACCGCAACAAAAGTCAATCTCGGAAAAAGCGGAATGTTCCTGGATGTTAAGCCATTGGTCGAACAATACAGCAATGGAAATATCAAAAGTGCACAAGAAAGGTATTTTCCGGGCTTTTGGGGAGCTGTTGTCGCCGAAGATGGAAAAAGCTACTGGATGCCGGGTTGGGGTACAATGACAGGCTGGGGTGAACCGTTCTATTCCCTTATGGTGCCGCTTATCCGGTATGATTGGCTTCAAAAGCTTGGATTACCTATACCGAAAACGATGGAAGAGCTGTCCTCCGCGCTAAAAGCCTTCCGAGCTAAAGATGCCAATGAAAGCGGCGAAGAGGATGAGGTGATGATTTTTACTCCATCTTTTGAATACTTCGGTCCGCTATTCGCACTACCGAAAGCTCACATTGCATTGGATATCACGGACAACAAGGTTAAATCCCCCTGGCTGATGAAGGACAATCTTGTGCATTACATCCGATGGTTGCAAGACATGGTTGATAGCGAAATTCTGGATGTTGACGCATTGAACCAGCCGTACGATTATACAGCGAACAAAGTTAATACTAATATGGTTGGCCTCCAAACGGGTTTTGCCCTAACAGGATACTATGATACTACGGTTACCGATTTTGAAGGTATTTTCCTCGGAGTGGTTACCCCTCATGATCCAAGCGACTATTACGTATACGGCGCACCGCCGGAGCAAGTAGAATCAGAGATTGCCATAACGAAGTATTGCGAAGACCTGCAGGCCGCCATTGACTTATTCGATTTGAGTTACACTGAGGATTATGCGACCCTCTACAGGTACGGACTTGAAGGTATATCTCATACGGTAATCAACGGCATCGTAACGCCGGTCCCAGGCCTTAGTAACAGAGAGTTCGATCTAACTGGAAAGGCCTGCCTTGCAACAATCATCGGTAGCTCCGTACCTGCGATGCGTATTTCGCAGTTCGAGCAATTTTTCGCGTCTCTCGGTGAAGATCCAGAGATCGCAGAAATTAGAAAGAATTTGGCCTCTACTTATTCAAGTGGATTCAAGAATGTCTATGTCTGGGGTGAATACCAGCGCGCTACTCTGCCGGACACTGATGCGCAAAGATATGCCGAGCTCACGACCGACCTGTTCACTTATATGGACGAAACGCTTACAAAGCTGGCATTGAGTCAATATAGCATATCCGATATTGATACGTATATTAATCAAATGAAGAAGCTCGGATTGGAGGAGGCGGTAGCAATTCAGCAAAAAAGCCATGACATGTATATCGGCAAATAAATTGTTGATGTAATCTGGATTGGCTATGTAAATCCCTCCGCGAAGTGCCGCGAACGTCAAAAACCGCAGCAATTTTGCGGAGGGTTTGTAATTTCTTCCCGAAAATATAACGAGTATATCAAATTGTCACCATGAGCTTCTTTCGAGATTTCACTACGAGGTGGAAGGTCAAAGATCAAGTAGAATTCTATCAGCCGTTGACTGGCAAAGAGGAGATTATTTGCCATGTGGGCAAGTCATAATCAACACAGAAAAACAAAACCGAATGTCATTCTGATTATGACTGACGACCAGGGATACGGCGATTGTTCTTGCACAGGTAATCCTTGGTTGGCTACTCCAAGCATTGACGCGTTCGTCGACAGCGGCGTGCGTTTGGAGAATTTTCATGTGTCGCCGCTATGTTCTCCTACACGAGCGGCCCTTTTAACCGGGCGCCACTGCCGAAGCGTTGGTGTCCGAGGATGCAATTCAGATGAGAACCTTCTGTCTACCGATGCACTTACAATTGCGAATGTCATGTCTGAGAATGGCTATGCCACCGGCATATTTGGGAAGTGGCACTTAGGAGATAATTATCCTTTTAGGCCTATTGATAGAGGATTTCAGGAGGCGGTTGTCCATTGTAACGGAGCTGTGACGACCGTTCCCGATCATTGGGCTAACAGCTATTTCAATGATGTGTATTTACACAATGGTGCAAAGCAGAGATACGAAGGTTACTGTACGGACGTTTGGTTTCGCGAAGCGTTGAGATTCATAAGTGAATCCCAAGATCAGCCATTTTTCTGCTATCTTGCAACGAATGCTCCTCATG
>JABGPX010000751.1:771-1584 GCA_018644745.1 Spirochaetales bacterium | reverse complement strand
ATCGTATTCCAGGAAAAACTTGAACCATTGAGTAGGCGCAATTGCCAAGAACATCCCTTCAAAGGTTGAATTTAGGTATTCATCGGCATTGGAGATCCTCTTGCCTTGGTCGTCCGGTAATTTCTCAAAATCTTTCAATGCTTTCTTGAGCGCATCGGCGCGAACTTCTTTCCAGCCTTCACCCGTACGGACTGTCTTAATAAGGCGTTTTAGCCAATCGATTGCTTCCTCAGTCTCCTCGTTAGTTTCGCCTTCAGCCTGCCCCCAGGACCTTCGTTCCACAAATGAATTTTTTTCCCCTGTCATGCCATACCCAGCCATAAGAATGATGAAAGCTACGTCTTTGGAAAGAGATGCTACCAATGGAGCGATTCTACCCCCTTCACTATGACCAATGAGTCCTATCTGCTTTGGATCAATATCCGAACGCTTTTGAAGAGACTTTAAAGCAGATAAAGTGTCCCCAGCAAAATCTTCACTGGTATAACCCCAACCATCTTCTCCGGTTGAATTACCAACACCACGACCATCGTACCGCAAAACGGCTATGCCATTTCTGGATAAATGATCAGCTATAATTCGGAATGTTTTGAACCCAAACACTTCACTATCCCGTGTGTTGGGTCCGCTCCCGGAGATCATTATTACAGCAGGATGAGGACCTGTTGTGCTTGGGACTGTCAGTGTGCCGGCAAGAGTGACGTCATCATTCTGGAATCGGATCTCTGCCTCGCCGTACGGCAAACCTTCTTTGGAAGTCATTGATGCCCTCCGCATTTCTGTATTCAAATAGTTTAGTGTATTGGCAATATT
>JABGPX010000751.1:0-761 GCA_018644745.1 Spirochaetales bacterium | reverse complement strand
ATATTGATTGCAAATCGACAGAATCGCCGATATGAAGCCGGATTTCGTCATTCTCATAATTCGCTGAGCTTCAAAGCATATACTTCAGCTTAATAGTTGTCGCGGTAAGTGCTACGAACCTATGTTTTTATAAGATAGTCCGGGAAAGGAGCTAAAACGGCATTGACCTGAGGAATCCAGCGGTATGAATCAGATCATGGCTGCACTTGAATTTGCGTGGCTAAGAGTCGTCGATTTACTGCTGTCGCCCTTTAGAATAGTGTCTCACTCATAAGGAAACTTTATAACGTTGCCGGCGTTATTGGTGAAGAATCCTCCAGGAAACGCTGAAGCTAATTTTGCGGAGGCCGGAGCGCCGGTGCAATGTGATACCCCGAGCCAGGTTACGTCGATGTCGCGTAAGGCCGAGATAGTTCGATCAATACGTTCTTCGGACGCAGAAATAAGATGGGTACCGCCGACAACCATGTAAACCTTCTCTGTATCCATGAGCTGTTGCGCGTGGCGAATTATGTTAATTACCCCGCGATGTGCGCATCCGAGTACGATTACCAGGCCAAGATCGGTGCGAATATACAGTGAAAGATCATCAGCAATTGAATCCGAGACATACTTCCCTTCGATGCTCTTGTACAGGTAATCAGGGAGTTGCTCAAAATCAGTCGACATTGGTTCCTCGCCGCTAGTTTTGATATCCGCGGTGATCTGTTGCGGTCCGGTGGACAACTCAAATTCAGCACCAAGGGCCTCGAGATACTCCC
>JABGPX010000664.1 GCA_018644745.1 Spirochaetales bacterium | reverse complement strand
GGCCGGCGACCCTCGCCGTGAAAGAAGGCGCGATATTGTACCTCGACGAAGTTGTGGAAGCGCGGAAAGATGTGGCCGTGGCGATTCATCCGTTAACAGACTACCGAAGGATGCTGCCGATTGAGGCCTTGGGAACTCAAATAGAGGCACCGAAAACCTTTATGGTGGTGGTATCGTATAATCCCGGCTATCAGAGCATTCGAAAAAATCTCAAACCGTCGACAAAGCAACGTTTTGTGGCGTTGGATTTCAGCTATCCTCCTCAAGACAAGGAAACCATCATCGTCGCAAAGGAAAGCGGCGTAGACCCCGCAGCGGCACGCAGGTTGGTGTCTCTCGCGCATGATATTCGGAATATTTCCACCGTCGACCTGGAGGAAGGGGTAAGCACCCGAAGCCTTGTATACGCAGGTAAGCTAATACGAAGGGGGATAGCCGCGAAGCGGGCGTGTTCAATTTCGATAGCACAGGCGGTCACCGATGAAAGAGAAGAGATAGCGGCCCTTGAACTTATAATCGATAAGATTTTTCGTTAGATTTAGATGACTAGCTATGCGGAAGCCAGATCATATCTAACGCGTCGAAAGCCAAAACTCCTCAGAACCTTCGAAGATTATTCCGCTGCTCTCGGGCAAGGGCCCGATACGCCTGCCGATATTCCGCTGCATTTATCCCTCGCCTCGGAATATGTTCTCATTCCGCTTCCTACAATCAGGCTTGCTGAGTCAAAAGGCGACCTCGGGCGATTTACCGGACTTGTGTATGAGCTCTCCCAATCCTCGCCATCCTGCGCCGCGGTATTCACCGATCATTATCCTTCGTCTTCACATACTTTGAGTTCGGTTTACTCAGCTCTCAGCAGATTTGCCGGTGCGGACCTTAAGGCTGTAGAAAACGCGGCGAGTCTGCTCCGGTTGTCCCTTTGGTCGAGTTCATCGGAAAGAACGGTCACCTATCTCCGATTATTTTCAGAGATGATTTCTAACTCTCCGGGAGCAGTTTCGGAGTTTACCGCGTCTTATGAGGACATGAAAAAAAGATTCCCGGCTGACACATTGGAAACATGGCTCCGGAGAGGAGCAGATCTTATTTCCAGCGCAAGAACCGAGGAAGGTGTACGCCACCTTCTCGTGAAGAGCCGCGAAAGCCGGAACCAGTTAGGTATTACAACCGCGGTTTTGGAAGACATGAAAAAAGTAATTCAGATCTATTCAACAAGCGTAGCCGGCCGTTCGATCGCGGTCGCGGGAGTTGAGCAGTCGACGTTTCAGCTCAACGAGCCTTTCACCGACGGGAAGTCTATCTATCTGCCGTCTTCGATAGGCTACCATGATTCGATCGATGATAATGAAGTTGCATACACCGCACTCGCGGCGCTTCAGGCCGCTGAGATCGCTCTCGGATCATTTTCTTTTTCGTATGAATCAATATCATTTCAAGCCGAAATCCAAACACGGTATGGTCTCGTCCTGCCCGATGTAATGGAGCATGTCAGCAAGCAGTATCGAGGCAGGAGCGAAGCGGTAAGAGAGCGTTCGACCGGTGAGACCGAAGTAGTTTTCGCCGGAGATCGAGTTATCCAGC
>JABGPX010000008.1 GCA_018644745.1 Spirochaetales bacterium | reverse complement strand
CGCGCGGGCTGCACCGATAGAACAGGCGTAGAAATGGAAGCTTTGACATCCGTATCGGTCGCCGCCTTAACTATCTATGATATGTGCAAGGCTGTGGATAAGAATATGCGGATCGGAGATATTGTGCTTACACAGAAGACAAAGTCGGCGGAAAAATGAAAGTATGTATTGTAACGGTATCTGACCGGGCTTTCCGGGGTGAATACGCCGACTTGTCCGGCCCCGAAATAGAGCGGCTGATTCGCGAGGAATTGCCGGGTTGGGATATATCCCGCAAGCTCGTTCCTGATGAAGCCGCTGAATTGAGCAAAGTTTTCTATCAAAATCTTAAGGCGGATTTCATATTGACCACAGGTGGTACAGGACTCTCCGCCCGGGATATTACACCCCAAACTACCGTAGATTTTTGTGATGAAAGATTGCCCGGAATCGAGGAAACCCTTCGCAGTGAATCTCTTGCTGAAACGCGAAGCGCAATGCTCTCTCGCGGCGCAGCCGGCATCAAAGGATCAACAATTATCGTGAATTTTCCCGGTTCGGTCCGCGCGGCCGCCTTTTGCACCCGGATTCTCCTGCCGGTGATGGAACACGCGGTAAAGATGATCCAGGGTGGTGGCCACTGATGGCCCCTTTCGACCGTCTCTCCGTGCCGACCTTGCTGCTAATCGGATCGATGGGCAGAAACTCAGGCAAGACCGTTTTGGCATGTAAAAAAATCAGCTTGTTGCGGGCGAGCCATCCGGTTATCGCCTTGAAAGTATCCACTATCCACACTACCGAAAAACGCTGCCTCCGCGGCGGCGAGGGCTGCGGTGTCTGCACTTCGCTGGAAGGCGATTTCTGTATTACCGAAGAGCTTGAGGAAAGCGGTGGAAAAGACACCGCCCGTATGTTGGCTGCCGGCGCGGCCAAAGTATATTGGCTGCGAGCTTTAAAAGATCATCTTGCGGAAGGGTTTTTAGCTTTTCTCGACATGGTGGATTCCAGCCATCCTATCGTATGCGAATCAAACTCCCTCGGTCTGATCGTAGAGCCCGGAGTCTTCATTATGATGAAGCAGAAAAGCTCCGCCGAGAAAAAGGCATCAGCGGATGCGGTATTGGACCTGGCTGATCAGATTGCGGAATTCGACGGCGAAAAACTGTTATTCGATGATCGACGAATTTCCTTTACTCGCAACGGCTTTTCTCTGCGGCGGGACGCGACATTGATACTCCTTGCTGGAGGAGCAAGCCGGAGGATGGGTAGGGCTAAGAGTCTGCTCCAGTACAAGGGCGAAGTAATGATCGAGCGTCTTGTATCGCTGCTGGAGCCGGTTTTCTCTGAGGTAATAATAAGTGCGAACGACCCCCTTCCTGTGTCCCTGCCCGGCGCTGTCATTGTTTCAGACCGGATCCCCGGCCTGGGACCAATTGGAGGCATCTGCTCCTCTCTCGCTGTGGCTTCAAACGAAATAGCATTTGTTACAGCGTGCGATATACCGGTTATTCATATGAATTTGCTCGCTGAAATGCTTCGTTATGCTCGCACATATAACGCCGTTGTTCCTCGAACTGCAGAAGGCCATCTTGAGCCGCTTTATGCT
>JABGPX010000634.1 GCA_018644745.1 Spirochaetales bacterium | reverse complement strand
GCATATCGAAAAACCCACATTCTGTGCATCTGACTGATTGCAAACCCGTATAAAATCGTGGTTTTTCGCATATACAGGATGTCAAAGCCGCAGTTTTTCGAGATGCCCAGTAAAAATTACTCTCGAGTACGTTAATTTACTATTAATAATGGCCTGAATCCTGTGGATTTATACAATATAGAGTGGATTCGGGCAATCTAGCCATAAAGTACACAGAAATTAAGAATCCGCGGCATGCTCACATGCTACGAGATGACCACCCCCGACATCTATCATTCCCTGCGAAGGCTTCCCGCAGCTCTCTTTCTCATACAAACACTGATCCCGAAATGAGCATCCCGGGCCTCGTCCGCGCTCTCCTCTCTCCGCCGCGGGTGATAATGGAAGAAATGATGAATCGTCTTTGGGGACAACGTCAGCTGTTAAATGAGGAGCTGAAGAAAGGAGAAGGCGGGTATACCCGTGCAAAGGCTGCTCGAGGACTGTTTTCACGGGCCCACACTCCACCAATTGCCCTGCGTACATAACGCCGACCATATCGCTTACATATGAAACGAGATTGAGATCGTGGGAAATAAACAGGTAGGTAAGATTCAACGCGTCTTTCAGCTCCATGAGAAGATTGACGATTTGAGCCTGAATTGACACATCCAGGTTGGATACAGGTTCGTCGAGAACCAGAAAGTCCGGATCCATGGAAAGAGCACGAGCAATTACCAGCCGCTGCCGCTGGCCTCCCGAAAAGTCGGCAGGTTTCCGTTTCAGGTTCCCGAATGGAATTGATACCATCTCGGTTAATTCCGCTATCTTTCGATCCATTTCAGAACCCCGAATTCCTCGATTACTCAATCCTTCGCACATACTCCTGTACACGGATATTTTGGGATTTAGGGCATTGTTCGGATCCTGAAATATAATCTGCATTCGATGCCTGAGATGACGCATGTCCGAGCGATTCGTCCCGCGCAGACGGTGTCCGTCGAATACCACTTCGCCGCTGGTTGGAGGATCGAGATGAAGGAGACATCGTGCCAATGTCGTTTTTCCGCTGCCGGATTCACCGACCAACCCATAGACCTTTCCCCGGGGTATATCAAGATTCACCGAATCTACCGCGTTAAAATTTCTCGATTTCAACCCCTGTGAAGCGCTTCTGTCGCGAAACACTTTTGTGACATTCTCGGCCCGCAGGATTGTACTATTCATGATAAGTCACCTGCAAAATGGCAGGAAACGACGTGATCTTTGCCTTCGGGAACGGGTTCTTGGGCTGTGCATCGTTCCTGAGCAAAGGGACACCGGGGATGAAACGCGCATCCGGAAGGGATGTGTTCCGCGTCGGGCACCCTGCCTGGTATTGTCGCCAGTTTTTGCCCCCGTTTTTCAGGGTCTGGTATGGCTTCAAGCAGCAGCCGTGTGTATGGATGTCGCGGAGAGGTGAACACTTGATCCTTGCCGCCGGACTCCACGATTTTACCGAGGTAGATGACACTTACCCGATCAGATATTTCATGCACCACAGCCATATTATGAGAGACAAAGAGAACAGACATACCAAGGCGGTCTCTGAGACGAAGCAGGAGCTCAAGAATCTGCCGCTCTACGGTAACATCGAGAGCAGTTGTCGGCTCATCGGCGATAAGGAGACATGGGTTGCAGCTTACGGCCATGGCAATCATAGCCCGCTGCCTCATGCCGCCGGAGAGTTCATGAGCATAGCTATTCAGCACCCGTTTATCGCTTCCCAGACCCATTTGGTCAAGCAGTTCGAGAGCACTGGCAGCCGCCTGTCGTCGGTCCAGGGTTAGATGAATTCGAAGCATCTCAGAGATTTGGTTTCTTATGGTAAACGCAGGATTCAGATAGCGGGAGGGTTCCTGAAAAATCATTCCGATTTCCGCACCGCGGAGTTTTCTCAGCTCCTCAGGTGGCAAATCAAACAATTCGATTCCCCGGAGCTTTACCGATCCTTCGATGATCGTTGAGGGAACCGATATCAATCCCGGTATGCATTGGATCGTAACCGTTTTGCCCGAGCCGGATTCACCGACCAGGCCGTGAATCTCGCCTTCAATTACATTCATCGAGAGCTTCCGTACCGCCCGTGCGCTGCTCTCCGCATGATTAAATGTTACCGATAGATCGGAGATATCTAGGAGTACCGGCTTCATCAGGATGTCCTGATCTTTGGATTAAGAAGGCTGTACACAATATCTACCAGAAAATTTATCAATGAAAACACAATGGCGACGAAGACAACCCCGCCCTGAATAAGGGGGAAATCCTGCTGATTCACCGCGGTTAACAAAAGCCGGCCTACTCCGGGAAGGGAAAAAACCTGTTCGATTATTATCGAGCCTCCTAGCATATATCCAAATTGAATTCCCGCAATAGTAACAACCGGCAGAAGAGCATTCTTCAGCGCATGTTTGTATCGCACCATAATCTCCGGGAGCCCCTTCGCTCTGGCGGTTACCATGTACTCACGATTAAGCTCGTCTAGCATCGAGGCGCGGGTGACCCTGAGAAGAACAGCCGCTCGGGCCAGCCCGAGAGACAACGCGGGAAGCACAAGGTGCTTGAAGCCCCCGGCTCCGAAAATTGGGAAAATCCCAAGCTTAACAGAAAAGAAAAGCAAAAGCAGAATCCCCAGCCAGAAACTGGGAACCGCCATGCCGATCTGAGATATCGCCATCCCGGTATAATCCCAGAAAGACCAGCGGTGTACCGCCGAGAGCACACCAAGAGGAATAGCAATAAGTACCGAAATTACCATGGCAAGTACCGCGAGGGCGAGGGTGAGTGGAAAACGCTGCAGAATGAGCCGTCCGACCGGCTGCCCGGACATATAGGATGTACCAAAGTTTAAATTGGCGATATCCCCGAGCCAGCGGCCGTACTGGGCTGCTAATGAAATATCAGTACCGAGCTGCCGTCTTATTTTCTCCACATCCTCGGGAGATGAATCGATTCCAGCAATAACTTCCGCCGGATCCCCGGGGATAATCCGCAGGACCAGAAATACAACCGTCGAAATTATGAGCACGGTGAGTATAAGCCTGCCAAGCCGGCGGATAATAAACAGCATGAAACCCATATGTGTCTGATATACACCGCTGACCGGGTTCGGTCAACCAAAGAATCCTCGCTGGGCGGCGGCGGTTCAGCTATGAACGGAGGGAATTGATAAAACCGTAACTAACGTACTCCGGTGTTATTTTTGAATTTTCGGGGTAGACCCTCACCGGACTCAATACGATGTTCCCTGCTTTCAACTCATCAATATCCGTTACGATATTCTCATCTAACCCGCGCCTTCCGACATCATTGTAAAAATGATAGATCTCTCCATAAGGTGCGTCAAAGGAAGAAAGATGGTTTTCATAAGTCAGCTTTGCCGGCGGTGCGACAACAACGTTCCCGGAATAATTTTCGGTATTCGGAATATTCACATTTAAGAAATGAGTCGGGTCGTCTAATCTCTTCCATAGGTTAATGAAATTCATAATGTTTTCCGCGATAAAATACACCGCTGTCGAAAAATACATAGGCGCGTGAAGGGTGTTCAGCGATACCGCCACACCGGGTATACCGAGAATAGCCGCCTGCCTTGCTGCCGCCGCGGTACCCGAGTAAATCAGATCGGCTCCCAGATTTGGACCAATGTTAATCCCGGATATAACCAAATCAGGCAGGCCAGGCACAAGGCTCTGAAGCCCCACGAGAACACAATCCGCAGGAGTCCCGGTAATGGTGAATGAACGCTCATCGATCTGCTTCGAAATAACAGCACCGCTAAGAGTAATGGCATGAGAAGAACCGCTTTTCTGAGAATCGGGAGCCACAATCCATAGTTCATGCTCCTCCTTCAGGCGATCGGCAAGGCAGACAAGGCCCTCAGAGCCTATTCCGTCATCATTCACCAATAGAATTTTCAATTATAGACTCCTGATTACATCGGCGATAACAGCTCAGACATGGAAACCGGCAGGATTTTGAAAAGATCACGCCTAGATTTTATTCTCTTCCACCACTGGATTGCTGAGTATTCCGATATTCTCGATTTCGACTTCAACGACGTCGCCATGAACTATCTGTCCAACTCCGCTGGGTGTTCCGGTACTGATGAGATCGCCCGGATAGAGGGTGAAATTCTTGCTGATAAACGCGATCATTTCTCGAATTGAGAAGATCATGTGCTTTGTGTTGGAGTTCTGGACTACTTTACCGTTGTGTCTGCATACAATGTTCAGATTTTGGGGATTTCCAACATCTGCAGTTAGGACCACGACCGGCCCGACAGGACCAAAGGTGTCAAAAGATTTGCCGCGAAACCAGCCGGATTGATCACCTGTTTGAATATTCCGCTGGCTGACATCGTTGAGGCAGGTAAATCCGTAAATTACATCCATTGCCTCCGCCTCGGAGACATTTTTGCATTTACGACCGATTATGAACGCCAATTCGGCTTCGTAATCTGCCCTGCAGTTCTCAAAATGATAATCATCGAGAAACGCGGGTATTACTATCGACTCTCCGGGACCTATAAGACAGTTGCTGGTTTTTGGAAAGAGAACCGGTTCCTCCGGCTCATCTGGACCGATACCGCTTACTTGCACTGAGTGACTTTCGGCAATATGATCTCGATAGTTGAGACCGAGAGCAATTATCTTACCGGGATTAACAATGTATGATTCATCATGGTTTTTGATCGGTAATTCAATCATGTTCGTAGTGGCTCCTCGCTTTGGGGAATATCTCATGGTAGCACCAAAACGGGTATATCCGCAATAACGAGGGGAAATAGGGATTTATACATTGATTTGCCGATAGAAAAGAAACGATTGAATTTGCACCGATTCGGTAATAGGCTTATGAAGAAGAGGCTAGATGACATTAAAAAGATTCATCACATTCCTTATTCTCGCTTTATCTCTCTGCAATCTCTATGGGCAGCAGAAGCAGCGCATGGCCCTCTTCGTCGATCAACTTCCGGCGGCTGAAGGCGCAGAAAATCGAGAGGAGGTTCGCGAGGATATAAGGAAAGCGGCTGAAGATGCTCTCACCTATTATCTCAATATTTCGAATGAGTTTAACGTTATCACTTTCAGCACCATTCCGGATGGCTTGAGCAGGGATACCCTTGGTGCCGCGGCGGAGAAATTCGGTTTTGATCAGATTATATATACGAAGCTGCCGTCCTCAGGGTCGGATAGCGCTCCGGCCGCGGTGTATCTATTCGACAGAGAAAAAGGTGAAACCACATACTCATCAGAGGGAGAGGTCGATCTCTCAGGCGTAGGCTCTCGCTCTCGTAAGGCCCATGAGCTTTTCAAGCCGATGTTTGACCAACTCCTCGATGTTAGAAACTCCTGGAGCAGTGTCGAGTTCGACCCGAGAGGCGGAGACGGCGATTACTCGGTTGTTGTTGACGGTGTTCTCGCCGGACAAAACATCAAACCGCTCTTCATGCCAAAACGTGATCTTGTTGTTGAAGTTTTACAAAGCCGGCCATTCGGCACCCAAATTCTCCTCGAGCAGCGAATAACGGCAGACGACAATGCTAAAGCCGGTATCTCCTTTGCGATTCCCGGGTTGACGGATCTAGAGCAAAGCGCATTTGCGGAAATTGATAAAGCAATACGCGATGGCGATACATGGAACAGCGACCGCGCCGCAGTGAAAGATCAATTCGAGTCATTAACCAAGCTGTACCAGGGATTCGACGCAAGCAGCGAACTCCAACAGATGAGAGATAAATACAAGACATGGGAAAAAGATTTCGAAGCCGATCGGCCGCCGACAGAGATTGCGATAGAAGTTGAAGAAGAAAAAACAAGCGAGGAAATCGCCGCCGAGATAGAAATCAATGTAACCGCCGCAATCGAACCTATTCCGAGTATCGGCCTCGGCCCTGTACTGCTTGGCGCCACAGGACCGCTTCTGGATCGTCTCGGAGGTCTTGCTCGGATAATGGCCCATGAATCTATGTTCAGTGAGGATCAGGGCCTTTTCATCCCGACATACGGCAATATGACTTATAGCGTGGCGACCGCGAACAAATATATGTACTGGTCAGCTCTTGGTCTCTGGGGAGCCTCGGGCCTTACTGAAACGCTTCTCTTCCCGTATAAAACCTACACCCTTTCTTCGACAGGAAAGATACTATACTCAGGGGGAGAGCTTCTTGATCTCGCCGGCAATATGCTGGCCCATATTTCACAATCCGTAAAAGCGGATCTCTCTATTGTTAGCTATAGCTATGACTCAGCAGATTCCGCTGATATAAACTATATACAAAAAGAGCTAAACGAACTCGAAACCCGGTATGCCGTGACCCGGATAGGAAGCTTCGCGGCCTGGACCCTGGGCACCGCGGCTTCTATCTCTGCCCCGCTATTTAGCGGAGATCAAACACTCGCGGTTGCGGGACCATGGAAGAAAGGCCTTCACGCCGCCGGCTCAATTCTGACGGTTCTCGGAGACCTTGCATCGATCATTTCATATAACGCCGGGCTCGCCGAGATGCGTCTTGCGGATGAATATCGCGACCTCGTAAGTTTCGATAGTGATCCGGATGCTTATACTTCATACGATACGATCTATAAGATCTATGCTATCTCAACTCTCGGCACCTATGGTTTCTGGGGACTTGGAGCACTGTCTTCAGCTCTCGCGGTTATACTTCCGGAGTCACCAGGGGGCGCGATTCAACCGGTGAACGAGCAGCAACCCAGGCCGGAACCGCTGTTCACGATAGCACGGAGAGGCGACCGGATTTTTGCCGGTTTCCGAATGTCTATGTAATGCGAGGTATTATTGTGAAACGTTTACTGGGAATCGCCGCATGCGCATGTCTACTGGCAAGCTGTGAGCTTCTGCTTGCGCCAAAACAGCAGCGGGACAACCCAAACGATCCAAACAACCCGGTGGTTCCGATGCAGAGTTTTGACGCGGTATCAACGGCGATATCGGAAATAAGACTAACCATCCAATTCCCGGAAGTGCAGGAAAGCATCGCCGGATTTATTGTGGTTAGGCGGGAATGGATTCCCCCTGAATCACCTTTCGATACCGGCGACGATATAGTTACCATTGCTTTTCCGATTTCAGACACTGAGTATACAGATACCGGTGTGAAGGCCGGCGTAGAGTATTGGTACTCGCTCTGGACATTCGGTTCCGGCGATTTTGATGAACATTATACTTTTTCCGGCACGGATTCCGCATGGACTCTCGATCCGGCGGACGAATTGGGGAGCTTCTCCTCTTTTAACGCATTCCCGAACTCGAGCCAGGAAATCTTTCTGGAGTGGAGTTTCTCCGACAATACATCCGGCGCCGCTCCGCCGCCGAATTTTCTACTTGTGAGAAAAACGGGTTCAACAGAGCCGAAAAGTCCCACCGATGGAGATCAGATATTTGTAAAGGACGACCTAGAGTACTATGACCATGAGGTAGCCATAGATACCGAATACAGTTATACAATTTGGCCGGCCGACAGTGACGGCACACCATACCCGGCTGATGTACTAGCTCCGAATCAGACTGCTTGGGATTCGGCGGAAACCACGGCGATCCAACTGCTGGATATATTCATCAGCACAAGCATGGTATCCCTCGATGAGGACAGCACTTGGATCGACAGGCCCGGGAGTCTTCAGATAAATTCGAAAGCCTCCCCTCAATCACTGGCCCTCCTTCGCTTTGACCTCAACTGGGACACGATCAGGTATGCCGGCTCTCTTTCATCAGCATCGCTGTTTATGAAAAGCCAATCTATAACAACTCCCGGACCGGTTCAGATCTTTCGCATTGTGCAGCAATGGGATTCGGGCACACCCCTTGATTGGGATTTTGTGTCCGGACCTATATTCTCATATGATGATGGTCTGGCGATCGTTACGCAGATAACTGACACGGGCACCGAGTATGGGTGGAATGTCCTTCCTCTGCTCGAACTGCAGACTCAAGGGTTCCTTGTTACGGCCGAAGAGGGAAGCGCCCTGGATGTGACATTTCGGAGTTCAGGCGGTGATGTACCGTGGATAGAAGTGAATTTCTACGGTGAGCTCTAGTTACTCCAGGCTCCTGCCTATTTGATTCTAATCGTCATCGGCGGCAGTATTGAACCGAACCCAGAGCGGTCGATGGTCGGATACGGCGTTTTTTGCCGCCGTATCATCATTGTTGAAAAACTCTTCGTCAAAAAGAAGCACGCCGCTTTCCATTAGCTCGGAAGTAAACTCTTCATTCAGCCAGATATTATCGTAGATATTCTCACCAAGAGTCGTAGGTTCCTCATTCAAGTAAACCAGCCCTGCCCTCCCGCGCAACTCTCTGAGATGCTCATCATCGGGACGAAGATTGAAGTCTCCCATCAGCAGCACGTCATTCTCCTCATCCAATTCCCACACATAATCAAATACATCATCGAGGAGAATGGCCTCCTGCAAACGATCCTTGCGGCTCTTTCCGTATACTACATGGGTAGATATCGCATAGAAGTCGAAATTATCCGATAGAAAATTTGCATAAAAAGGCTGCCGAATGAAGTAGTCCAATGGATCTGGAATTAGAGCTGATGTCCCTTCAAATGAAACTTGGTCACTTCTATATAAAAAAGCATAAATTTCGTAATATCCGCCGCGGCCGACAGCGTCGGATGCTACATACGCATAACTCATTCCGTATCTGTTATAAAGCATTCGTACCGCTCGATCGAGAATATCAGTTTCCAAGGCTTCCTGAATCGCAATGAAATCAAATATCGACAAAACTCTGCATATTGCTTCCAATTCTTCATCGTTACGTGAGCGGTCGGAAAGCCGGCGTATATTGAATGTGGCGGCCAGAAGGGTTCCAGTCTGCCTCTCGGGAATCTCTGCTCCTGCAACCAAAGTGAGAAATACGAGGAGAAGCACGGATAGGGTAATACGGAGATTCATTCGCTCCTACCTTATGCGATTCATATTATAATCAACCAACTCCTGAAGGAGCGACCAATAAGTTCCGTCCGCGCCGTCTAAATCCCCGATCATAGCTTCGGAGGAGGCGGCAAGGGCGGATGATTTCTCTGCAACTTTCTTCCGGGCGCCGGTCTCTTCCATCAGCCGTAGCGCATAATCAATATCTTCTGCACTTGAGTCTTGATTACCGAAAATACCCCGTAGACGCTTGGCATCGTCTACGCCGCATGCCGAAAAAAGATAGTGATAGAACAGAGTCTTTTTCCCCTCACGAATATCCGAACCAACCGGCTTTCCCGTCTCTTCCTCTCTTCCGAAGAGGCCGATTTCATCATCTTTGAGCTGAAATAGAATTCCGAG
>JABGPX010000738.1 GCA_018644745.1 Spirochaetales bacterium | reverse complement strand
TTCCTGCTAATGCGGTTCCATATTCCGGTAACACCCATGGCCTTTTTCATATCCATGAGCGTGCTACGGGCGACTTCGCGCATCTTCATGGTTCCATCATAAAGGACTTCATCAACATAACCGCTCTTGGCTTCGAACTCGCTTCGCTTCTCCCTAATCGGATCGAGAAATAAGTTCAAAGCGGCACTGAGCTTCTGCTTCACTTCTACATCGCCCACGGTTCCATTCCGATAGCGCTCTTTGAGATCATCAACTTCTGCCTTTTTTGGATTGAAAACATCGTGATAGATGAATACTGGATTCCCTTCCACAGTTCCCGGGATGTCTGCCCTGACACGTTTCGGGTCTGTATACATACCGTTAACTTTATTCTCTACTTCCTTTTTATCGTCCGACAATAAAATCGCGTTGTCGAGAGATTTTGACATTTTGGCGCTGCCGTCGGTTCCTACCAGTGACGGCACTTCACCAATCAGCACATCGGGCACCGGAAAAACCTCTCCATACATGTTATTGAATCTGCGGGCTATCTCCCTCGTCAGCTCAACATGAGCCTCGTTGTCCTTGCCGACCGGAACGAGATTTGCACGCGGCATAAGGATATCCGCCGCTTGCAATACCGGATACCCAAGAAGGCCAAAGGGCATCTCAGCCAGATTCGCCGATTTTGCCATGTCTTTCAGACTCGGCAGCCTCTGCAGTCGAGGTACGGTAGTGAGCATTTCAAAAAATAAATTCATTTCAAACACTTCGTGAACCGCCGATTGCAGATAAATGACAACTTTCAATGGATCAATACCGCACGCCAAATAATCGTAGACCATCTGCCGCGCATTCTCGGCGATTTCTTCAATAGATTCTTTATCCGGTTTTGTAGTAAGTGTATGCAGGTCGGCTACTATGAAATAACACTCATATTCGTCTTGAAGACGAACGCGGTTGGCCAGAGAGCCGACATAGTGTCCTAAATGCAGTTTTCCCGAGGGTCTGTCCCCAGTGAGTATTTTTTTCCTGTCCATGTTTCTTCCTTATTTTTTCTTCCTGCCGAAGCCTTTTCCCATAAGCACGCCTACAGGAGCGAGAGCAGGAACGTTATCGCAAACAATTCTAACCGCCACTGTGAGGGGCGTAGCAAGGAGCATCCCTACCGGCCCCCAGAGCCAGCCCCATACGATAAGGCTGAAGAGTACCAAAAAAGGGCTTATATCGAGCCTATGCCCCTGAAGTCTTGGGTCAAAAAAATTCCCAATTACATTCTGAATAAGAGCCATAGAGAGGGCAACCGCCACAATCTTCCCTGGTGAATCCGGATAAAACTGAATAAAGCCGAGGACCGAAACAATTAGAAAATGCAGCATAGATCCGATATTTGGAACGAAATTCATCAGAAAACCTGCAAATCCCCATACGATAGGAAAGTCCATACCAATGAGCGATAGAGAGAGCCACACCAATACGCCGGTTATAGAACTTACAAACAGCTTTACTGACAGATACTTCCCTATCTGCTGGTTTATATGCTCGAGAATATGGCCAATTTTTATGCTTGTCGATTCAGCAAAGGCAGCTCTCAGCTTTTTCTCGAGATATGGTCGTTCCAAGAGCAGGAAAATCAAAAAGATTGTAACAACAAAAAGGCCTTTCGCAAAATCGATAGAAGTTCCTGACAGTTCAATGAGATAGCCGCGTATCATACTCGACCAATCCATATCATCAAGCAGACCGGTAGGTAATCCAAAACGCTCGGTAAGCCCGATCGAGAGACCCCGAAAGGTAGTTTCAAACTTGGCTTGATATTTTGGAAACACTCGAACAAAGGATTGGAAACTGGTGTAGAAGAACAATCCGATTAGAAAAAATACCCCGAGAATCAGCAAGATTACGAGAACGATCGCTATTCCCCGCGGGACCCGCAATTTATGAAGTTTCTCAACTACCGGTGCAAGCACAAAGGAAAACAACAGCGCGATGACAAGCGGCATGAGTACAGTTTGCGCGACATCCACCGCAACAAAAATGAGTCCAAGGGCAATTATGGCGAGTAAAACAACGGAAACCTTCTGCAAATTCATAACATATGGAGATTATCACGAAGGGCAGCAATGCGGAACCCCGCACCAATAAATGCGGATTCTATCAATCCGATGCTTGATGAATCGGAAGGCATAAGCAATAATGACCTTCAAATAATACGGAGGATTTTACATGGCAACTGATATATTGAAACACCTTCCTTTCGAGAACCGCTTGAAAACAGGTCTGCCGAAAGTGGGCATAAGACCTACAGTGGACGGCCGCCTCGGCGGCGTTCGAGAATCTCTCGAGAAACGCACAATGGATATGGCGAGACAGGTCGCCGTACTCATCAATGACAATCTCAAACTCTCAAATGGAATGCCAATAGAATGCGTTATTGCAGACGGAACAATCGGCGGAGTCGCTGAGTCCGCGAAATGTGCTGAAAAATTCGCCCGCGCCGGCGTCGGTGTATCCCTTACTGTAACACCTGCATGGTGCTACGGCTCGGAAACCATGGACATGGATCCTTTTATGCCGAAAGCAATATGGGGCTTTAACGGAACCGAACGCCCCGGCGCCGTGTATCTTGCCGCGGCGCTGGCCGGCCACAGTCAGAAAGGCTTACCGGCATTTTCCATATACGGGCAAGATGTTCAGGATTCTGACGACACATCAATTCCCGAGGATGTGAAGACAAAAATTCTAAAATTCATACGTTCAGGACTCGCGGTTGCGCAAATGAGAGGAAACTCCTATCTCTCGATGGGCTCGGTATCGATGGGCATCGCCGGATCCATTGTCAATGAAAATTTCTTCCAGAAGTACCTCGGCATGCGAAACGAGTATGTAGATATGTCCGAATTTGCCAGAAGAATGGATAGAAAGATTTTCGATCCGGACGAATTTGCGGTCGCTCACGAGTGGATAAAAAAGAATTGTAAAGAAGGAGAAGATGACAATCCTCCGGAATTTCAAAAATCCCGGGCCCGGCTCGATAGTGAATGGGAAGATGTTATAAAAATGACCTTGATTGCCCGTGACCTGATGATTGGTAACCCGCGACTCGCGGAGCTTGGTTTTGGTGAAGAGGCAATGGGGCACAACGCAATTGCCGCGGGTTTTCAAGGCCAGCGCCATTGGACTGATCATTTCCCGAATGGTGATTTCATGGAAGCGATGCTTAATACAAGCTTTGATTGGAACGGCATTCGCCAACCCATGATTGTCGCGACGGAAAATGACAGCTTGAATGGTGTGTCAATGCTCTTTGGCCATCTGCTGACCGGAACCGCGCAGATTTTCTCAGATGTACGGACATTCTGGAGCGCCGAAGCCGTCAAACGGGTAAGCGGCACCACTCTGACAGGAATTGCTGAAAACGGCCTCATCCATCTGATTAACTCAGGTCCAAGTGCTCTCGATGGTACTGGTGAGCAGACAATTAACGGAAAGCCTGTTATCAAGCCGTTCTGGGACATTACCGGTGAAGAGGCGCAAAAGTGCCTGGAAGCCACCCTATTCCGCCCAGCCGACTACGGGTATTTCAAAGGCGGCGGTTATTCAACCGATTTCCTCACAAAAGGAGACATGCCGGTTACCATGTCGCGAATCAATCTTATCGATGGGCTTGGACCTGCATTACAGATCGCCGAGGGAGTTACAGCCGAAATACCTCTGAATGTTCACGATACACTCGATGCACGTACGAATCCTACCTGGCCGACTACCTGGTTTGTGCCGAGACTGACGGGAACCGGCAGCTTCAAAGATGTTTACTCTGTGATGGCCAACTGGGGTGCAAATCATGGAGCGGTATCATACGGGCATATCGGCTCTGATCTGATTACTTTGGCCTCAATGCTGCGTATTCCGGTTTGCATGCATAATGTCGATCAAAATGAGATATTCAGGCCGAGTACTTGGAGTGCTTTTGGTATGGATCCGGAAGGTTCAGACTATAGAGCTTGCGGAAATTTCGGCCCGTTATACAAATAGGATTGGAGATATGCTAAAAGGAATCTCACCAATAATTCCGCCGGACCTTCTGATGGTGCTTGCGGAAATGGGGCACGGAGATGAAATTGTACTTGGCGACGGGAATTTTCCCGCCGCCGCGAACGCAAGGCGGTTGGTACGCTGCGACGGCCATCCAATCCCGCCGCTGCTTGATGCAATTCTCAAACTGCTGCCCCTTGATCCATACGTCGATAAACCTGTTGGACTCATGGCCGTTGTGCCCGGAGATAATACGAAACCGACGATATGGAAAGAATACAAGGATATCATTTCCCGCTACGATGAAAGGGCGGCAGATTTTGAGTCGATAGAAAGGTTCGCGTTTTACGAGAGAGCGTCCAACGCGTATGCAATCGTTGCAACAGGTGAATCAGCGCTCTACGCCAATATAATCCTAAAGAAAGGCGTAATTAAATCATAATTATAGAGAGGATACCCAATGGTACAAAAACTGGGGAATCTCATACCTAAATATGAAAGGGCGGCATTTATCGCCCCGAATGCGGTTGTCGTCGGCGATGTAGAACTCGGAACCGATTGCTCAATCTGGTACGGAGTTATAATCCGCGGGGATATGTCGCCCATACGCGTTGGTGATCGGACTAATGTTCAAGATAACTCGGTTCTCCATGTTGCCCAGAACATGCCGCTAATCATCGGCAGCAATGTTACAATCGGACACGCGGCGATCGTCCATGCGTGCACGGTGCAGGATAATGTTCTTATCGGCATGGGAGCATGCATTATGGACGGCGCGATAATACCTTCAAACTGCATGATAGGAGCAGGTGCTCTGGTCCCGCCAGGTAAGACATATCCTGAAGGCTCTCTCGTTGTCGGTTCTCCCGCCCGAGTAGTGAGATCACTACGGGATGATGAAATTGCGGCGTTGGAAAAAAGAGTCATCCACTACGTGGAGAACGCAAAGCGTTACGCAGAATCATCAATAACTATTCAGGAATAATGGTGGTTTCGCGTTTTTTGACACTCATCGGCGGACAGAAGCCATTATTGTGCTAAGGTTCAGACATAGCTTCTGCAGCTAACTCGCAGGGGCGAATGGTAGGATTGTTAAAGAATGACGAGGAACAAACACACCGATTCCCAGTATGATTTTCTCGGGAAAATGGTGCTTGATGTATCAGATGCACCCACTGACGCTTCAATATATGACGTGATTGCAGGCCATATCAGAGAATATACCGGCGCACTCTTTGTTATTACCGCTGATTTTGTAGCAAGTAAAAAAGCTTTTTTGCCTACCGGGCGAGCTGGTGGCGAGTTTATCTTTCGAGACATGGCAGATACTTCAGGAACATGGGTGATGGATCATCAGACCATTGTTTCGGACTCCGATTATTCGATGATGCTGGAGAGGCCGGTAATCGTCAGCGGAAGCCTTACCGAAGCAACGTTTGGATCTATTTCAGGTACAATATCAGATTCCTTTGGGGAAAAATACGGGGTGACCACGTATCAGAGACTCACGTTCACCGCCGCCAACGAAATTCTCGGGACAGTGTTTCTTGCGTTTACCGCTAAAACGAGACCATTGGATACGAAAACCGCAACAGTTCTGGCGCATATCTGCGGTCTTTTCATTCGCGAAAATCGGGCAAAACTCGATGCACGCACCATGGAAGGTCGATATCAAGAACTCACCGAAATGCTTCCAGAGGTAGTCTTTGAGACAGACCAGAAGGGGAATTTCATTTTCACGAATGACTCCGCGTTAACCGTATTTGGTTATAGCAGGGAAGATCTTGAAAAGGGCCTGAATATCCAAGACTTATTGGCGCCGGAAGAGAAAGAAAGAGCATCCGCAAATCTAAAACGAACAGCCGAAAAAGGCCATGATACAGGACCGAGCGAATACAACTTGGTTAAGAAAAACGGCGTGCGGTTTCCGGCTCTTGTCTCGACAAACGTCGTGTTGAAGCAGGGGACATTTTCAGGTTTTCGAGGCATGGCGATCGATTTGACTCACACCCGCCGCGAAGAAAACCAAAAAGCACAGCTTGTTGCCGCCATCGAACAATCGGCTGAAAGTATCCTGGTAACCGATAGCATAGCTCGCATTCAGTATGCAAACCCAGCGTTTTTTAAGGTAACCGGGAAAAAAAGAGCCGAAATAATCGGGAAATTACCTTTCGCTTTATCATCCGAACCTAACATCGATCAATCCAACGAACATGCCCAATGGGTATCCCTTCAGCTAAACGAAACATGGCGTGGTTTAATAACCGGAAAACGAAATGAGGCCGAGTATATTCTTGATACAACAATTAGCCCGGTTCGCGGCGAGTCAGGAATAATTACCAACTATGTAGCCGCGATGAAGGATGTAACATACGAAAAGAGGTTAGAAGAAAGGTACAGGCACGCGCAGAAAATGGAAGCAGTCGGGCGGCTCGCCGGCGGGATTGCCCATGATTTCAATAATTTGATGACTGCGGTAACCGGATATACCGATCTCATTCGAGCAACCCTCGAAGATGATGATGAACGCCAGCAGGATTTTGCCGAAATAATCGATGCTGTGGGTAAAGCGACGGACCTCACGGGGCAGCTTCTAGCATTCAGCCGCAAACAGGTAACGCAGCCGGTGCATATGAATATTAACACCGTTCTGCGTCAAATGAGGGATATGCTTGAACGTGTTCTCGGATCAAGTATAGAGCTTCATTTTTCTCTTCAGGAATCGATACCCAAAATATTCATGGATCCAGGGCAGTTTGAGCAAATAGTATTGAATCTGACGGCAAATGCCAAGGACGCAATGGTGAAAGGCGGCCGGCTTGAGTTTACGACAACCCAGCGGCCGGAAGTGAATGAAGGCCTGGTGTGTTTCATGGTCAGAGACAACGGACTAGGAATGAGCAAAGAGGTTCTTTCGCATATTTTCGAGCCCTTTTTTACAACAAAAGAATCGGGAAAAGGAACAGGATTAGGTCTTTCGACAGTATACGGTGTTGTGGAGCAAAACGGCGCATCTATCGACGTGGCGTCGGTACCCTCAGAAGGAACCGTTTTTACATTAAAGTGGCCGATTATAGATAAACCCAACAAATCAACGGGAACAGATGCGCAGAGTATAGGCGAGGAAGGGAATACTGCGAAAACCGTGCTGTTAGTCGAAGATGAAGAATTAGTCCGCAAGCTTACGTCAAAAGTTCTGCATCAAGAGGGTTTCAACGTCATTGATGTAGAAAATCCGGAACTGGCCCTCGATGTTGCCCGCCAAAAAAAACATCAAATATCCGTCTTGCTTACCGATGTAATTATGCCGGGGATGACCGGTAGGGAACTCGCGGAGAAATTTCAAATAATATCGCCGGAGACAAAGATACTTTTTTTATCAGGGTATAGCGCCGAAACAATCAATTCAAAAGGCATACTGGAAGACTCACAGCCCTTTCTCCAAAAACCTTTCTCTGCCGGAGATATTTTACGGGCGATACATAGGCTCCTAACCGAAAAAACCTAAGGACATCTCGATTTACCGCTACTTTGACCTGCAGCACATACGAAACCGTAAACCATTCTGTCGGCAAAATAAAATATGGGTTTTTCGACGTGCCCTTAAGGAAGGTATTCAGTTATTTTGTAAGAATCGAGTACGAGCTGTCTTCCTTCATCAAACGACCCAAGTTCGCCCATGGCGATTTCCTGAACCATTATATTCCCAATAGCTGTGGCTTCTTTCGGACCCGCGAGCACGGGGATTCCCGCGGCCGACGCGGCAAGCTTGCAGAGAAAAATATTCATGCTTCCTCCACCTACTATGTGAAGTTTTGAGATCTTTTTTTCTGTAACATCCTCGACGCGTCGAATATTCTCTGCGTACTTTTCAGCTAGTCCTTCCAGTATGCCGCGTACAATCTGTCCTTTTGATTCGGGAATCTGCTGGCCGGTCTCGGAGGCGTATGTGCGGATCCTGTCCGGCATTGTATCGTCAATCAAGCTGGGTTTGAGAAATCGGTCGTCATCCACATCCATTTTGAAGACACCGGCGCCGCTTTCCTCCGCCATATCCGTAAGATCATCATAGGAATCGTTCGCACCATTATCATCCCAATAATGTTTACACTCCTGCATGATCCACAAACCCATGATATTTTTCAGGAATCGAAATCCACCGTCAGCGGCGCCTTCATTAGTAAAATTATACAAACGGCTCTTTTCGGAGATGATCGGGTTCGGCGATTCTATTCCCAGCAGAGACCAGGTCCCAGAGCTGAGGTAAGCATAGCCTTTTTCACCAGGTGCCGGCACCGCCGCGACAGCACTGGCGGTATCATGGGATGCCGAAGCGATAACGCATACCGATTCAGGCGCTCCGATTTCCTTCGCCACGTGTGGAAGCAGGGTTCCAATCTTTGTTCCAGGTTTAACGATTTCACCGAAAATTGCAGGATCGACGCCGATACCCTTAATTAAGGATTCGGACCAAGATCTTGTTTTCGGATTATACAGTTGAGTTGTAGTGACATGAGTGTATTCATTCTTCCGCTCTCCGGTCAGCCAGTAATTCAGCAACGCCGGAACGGTAAGAATCGCCGAGGCACATGCGAGAAGAGAAGGCTTGTTTTTAGCGAAGGCATACAACTGATAGATCGTATTAAGCTGCATGACTTGGACACCGGATTCACGATAAATTTCTTCCAGCGGTAAACTCTTGAACAGCTCCTCAGGCACGCCGTCTGTTCTATCATCTCTATAATGATATGGATTGCCAATGAGATCTCCATCCTGATCAAGGAGTGCGTAATCCACTCCCCATGTATCGATTCCAATACTCACGATGTCGTTACCGTATTTCTCAAATGCCTTCGTTAAACCGATTTTTATTTCGGAGAAAATATTCAAAAAATTCCAGTATATGCTGTTCCCGATACGAACAGGTCCGTTAGAGAAGCGATGAAAGACCTCCATAGAAGATACATCACCTGCTATTACCCGTCCACTTTCGGCTCCAAGATCAACCGCTACATATTTACTCATGCGACCTATTTCTCCTTTTCCCCGTTGTTCATCTTTGCTCTATAGTGCTCAACTTCCCAATTTCTAATAAAGTCTATTTGATCGGATTCCATTGGTTTCGGCCCGCCAAAACTCTCAGCGTAAGCAGCGACCTTCACCGAATCATTGAAAAGTATAACCGCGTTCTCCGCGGCTTTGCGGGAATACCCGCAGCCAAAAGCACCAATCCCGGCAGCGGCGATAAGTTTTGGCGCAACTCCAAAACTACTCGCATAATTTTGTATTTGTTCATGCATGGCTTTGGCTTCCTGTTGATCTACAT
>JABGPX010000953.1 GCA_018644745.1 Spirochaetales bacterium | reverse complement strand
GATTCCTTGGCGAGAAATTCCCGTCAGAGAACTTGCACTCGATTGTAACAGGATTACCTCCTCGCGGAGCATAGATAAAGTCAATTTCGTGATCCTGCTTGTCTCTCCAATACTGAATTCTATAAGTTTGTAGTCGGGCAAATAATTCTGTTAAGACAAAATGCTCCCAAAGCAGGCCCATATCTTCATCTCTAAGCGTCTTCCAGCCTTTGAAAAAGCATACAAAACCTGTGTCAAAGGTATACACCTTCGGAGCTGAAATTATTTCTGAGGATTTTCTTGAGGAAAACGGGCGTATCACATGAACAATGGAAGTGATGCTCAATATTTCTAGATAATTATTGATTGT
The DNA here is from genome assembly GCA_018644745.1 of Spirochaetales bacterium. Next base: position 1,250 of record JABGPX010000953.1, on the reverse strand, counting down.
CGTTCTGCTCACCTCGCAAGGACCGGCAAAACGCGTCGCTTCAAACATGGCCCCGCTTTGTACCGCTAATAGCTCGATAAATCTCAAAAAAGAATACCGTCGTTCAATTCTGAAAAGCTCCTGAATATCTCTCGCCCAGAATGACTCCAACCATTCGTTATAATCTTCCTCTAAATATTCCGGCGCAAGGAAGAACGGCGGTAATCCGCCACAGAAAAACCGGTGCTCCAAACTCTGATTGTTAAAGTCCTTCAGATCTGAGGATCGGCGAGTCGTTATGACGCATAAACCGCCGGCCAGTGCACTTTCCATCGGGGAAAATCTTATTCAGGCAGACCACCCAATCGTCGAGTATCGCCGCAGAAGGCAGGAGTTGATTGAGGCCGGCGTCCCGCGCTGAATCTGCAATAGAAATCGATCACTGTCGTCAAATCGCCTGTCCACCAGCTAGATCGTATTTCCGCGCATGCTCGCCGGTTGCTGGGAACCTATACCCGATAGTTGCCCATCGCGCTTAGAATATCGCTCACAATTACTGTGAGTTTGGGATGTGCCTCCTCAAACGATTCGAGCACTTCGGTCATTCTGTCTCCAAGAGTTTCGTGGTCGAACATTTCAGTATTTGACTCATCGAGTTGGTACAGGGAGCGCTCAATCTGCGATTCGAGATCAGCAAGACTCTCCGCCGCGGCATTCTCGTCTCCACGAAGGCGTTTCAACTCTTCCTGCATCTCAAGGAGGAGCTTCATTATTCGGGTTTCTTTCATACTATAATTATATGCTTTTAGTCCGTTCGCTTTCCAGTTGTTTTACTGCTGTGACGATCCGGTTATTGCATTTTTTTTATCGTCCTCCGTCACGGGTAGAGCTGCCACAACTTCTCCCTCATCTGCTTCGCCGGTTTTCCTGAATCCGAGACCGTAATAGAGAGATTCGGCGACAGCATTGGTCGGCATGAAAGACGTTCGTATTCTCGCGCAACCTGGCGTATCCTTCAATCGACTGATGACTTCAGTCATTACGGCCCTTCTGTAGTCTCGATGTTGATGATCCTCCGCTACCATCACCCGATTTTCGCCGCTTTTCAGCGACAGACAGGCGTATGCATACACGGAAGTTCTTCTTTGACGAACTCATTTCACATGCACGAAAACAGGCTCAACGGGCCGGACTAAAACGCTCGGATATTGCGTCTGCAGTAGATAGGGGTCGCGCCCATTCATGAGGATAGTCCTCGACACAAACGTCTT
>JABGPX010000730.1 GCA_018644745.1 Spirochaetales bacterium | reverse complement strand
CCAAGAACGTTGGGCTGAAACGGGTCCACCCAAACTGTCGCATCTCTCCGCCGTCATCAAATCTCCCGTTACAGACCGTGCTGATTACTTTTGGCCCGCCATCGATGAGAAATGTTAACCTAGCAAGCTTCCGGGCAGTAACTAAATCGGCAGAAATCGGGGCGGCCGCCCGGTGCTGGCCGTCAGTCATATAAAATTCCAGGCCTTCTGTGACCGTTCTGAGCTGAATCCCCTTGCCATATGAGGAGATTGAGTCCAGGAGTATCTGTCCCGGCTCGAGGCTGTCGAGTGCAAATTCGATATCGATGGTGAGTCCCTCCCTTTCATCCCGGCCACCGAAATCTAATCTGGCTGCGTCGCGGGTGGTGAAGGCAGGCAGGTCAATCGCGGGAACTGGCTTTCGTAATCCCGCCGCCTTTTGTACGGATATGACAGGTCTGACATCAGGCGCCGATGGTATATCAAACTGGCCGAAGAGACCGTCGATAATGCGGGAATCTACTTGATGAATCCTCGCAGTATCTTTCTGTGTTTCGGTAAAATAATAGGTGCTGTTTTCCTCAATCATGTCCGGATAGCTCATCCTAATCATCGGATCGTCTTCATAAAGCAGTATTTCCGGTTCACACCACTCAATGCCCCGCCCTTGAGGTGTTTCGATTTCGGTTCCGGCTGCAAGCCATACAGGATTTCGGTGATTGTACGGATAACCGCCGTCTTTCATGTGTCCATCAAGAACCGCGGATCCTCCGTGATTGTGAAACCAGTAGAGATATTTACCGTTTGAGCATCTCCATACAAAGTTCGCAGCTCGTGGATTCTTGATTCGTCTTCCGTCGGCGAAAGTCATGAACTCGGGATCTGACCAGGTACGGCCTTTGTCGCGGGAGTAAGCCCGCGCAGAGTAGCCGCTAACAGTTCTATATACGGTAAAAAAAGATCCATCGCTCAATACGGCAAAGCTGTGCTCTTCAGCTATAGGTCCTCCAGATTCCGGAGGTCGAATCCCGACCTTGCCATCCGGCAGGGTCTCCCACTCCGCATCATCAGGATCATCTACTTCAATGAGGTTCGAGCTAGAGACGAGGGCGCCTTCGGAGCTGGTGAAAAAACCAGCGCCGAATCCACCTACCTTGTGAAGGGGGACGAAGGCTGTTCCCTCGTGTACGAACGGTCGGCCCACGTTCCAGAAAAATCGTATTTCTCCTCTGTGGGTATTATTTTCATCTATCTCAAAAGCTCGAACAGGAATTGTGTACCGCGTATCTGACCAGACAACGCCGTTGTCGTCGGAATATCGGAAGACATAATAGCCGAGAGAATCGACACGTTTGTTATATCCGTCCTGCATTCCCGATACCGAAAGCGGAGCATCCGGATCTGCGCGCACGGCTCGGATATTGTCGCTATTATGGATGTAAAAACAGAATACTCTTCCACCGGGTGCCTTTAGCAGAACACCCCACGAAGCCTCCGGCCCGCCGGCCGCTTCAAGTCGTGTTCGATCAGTCCACGTCCTTCCAAGATCGGTACTGCGCTGGGTGGCAATGTATTGCCCCGTCGCACCTTCGCGCCCCTCGCCGGTGGTCATCACGGTTAGCC
>JABGPX010000656.1 GCA_018644745.1 Spirochaetales bacterium | reverse complement strand
CTACCGAACCGGCGGCGATCAGACTTACACGGGTGACACATCCGGCGTTTTGATAGAAACCACCGGGGACGGAACTATCGATGTAACCGGCGGCACCAACACCATCAATGTTTCAGGCGGTTTATATCTCGATTTCGATACCGTATCAACCGCTCTCAGAGCTTCTCTAGTAACCGATACGTTTTACTTCTTTCGAGGTAACCTCGACATGATGGGCCAGACGGTTACTACAACCGGCGATTTCGCAGTGTTCGGCAGTGCCTACAATCCTGACGACCAGGACCGAGGCGCGGATCCGGACGAGTTCGAGTACCCGCTGAAAGTCAGCCTTTCTACCCACGATCCCTTTCCTATCGCCGCCCCTGGGCCATATACATACAACGCGGCTTTTACCGACATCGCCACCTACGATTTGTCAGGGGCCGCTATCAACGTCGGTGGGGACTTCTATGTAAACGGCACTGATATGCCGGGTAGTGTCGTTGCGGCTCCATGGACGCTCAATATTTCGGACAATTCTGTGTCCGATCCTTTGACCAACGGGCCATGGGGTTCTCCGTACGCCGCGGCATTTTATATGACTGTTGATTATTCCAACGCCGTCGGCGGAGTAGTAATGGCTGCAGAGGGTGATACGGTCGATTATCCGCCGGCGGGAGCCGGTGCCGAAGATGAGACTTCTCTCAACAATCAAGTAATTGATGCTTCCAATAATACAGGATGGGATTTCACCAGGCCGAAAATAGACACCGTAGAAACGGTATTTGATAATATCGTCCGCGTTACGTTTTCTGAACCGATAGAGAACTCAAACAACGAAATCTCGGCTGTTGTTGGCCAGGTATTTACGGATTCCGTGGGAGCGGTGAGCGTATTTACCGGTACTTTCACGGATCTCCAGGCAACAACGTCAACCGACGGCGCCGGCGATCTGCAGACCTTCTACCTCAAGACAACGAATACTACCTGGAACACCGATGCCACCGGTGACGATCCCGGCGACCGAGAAATTGTTATTTCCAGCGGGGTGAGTACAAACAGAGCCGGAGTCGCTAGGAATGTGGTCCCGGATGTCAAGTTTATGAAGGGTGTATTCTTCGACGCCTCGGGTCACAATTTGATTCGGAACTACGATGAGAACGGCAAAAAACCTTTTTATCTAACTACTGATGAAGCCAGGCCGGTCGCGCTGAGCGTTGCCGCGGGAAAGGAACCGAAATCCAATCCTATTGCGGTAATCCCTGAGTATGATTCCCATAATTATTTCGACCTGGTGTACTCAGAGGCGGTAGATGTTGGTACGCTGGCAGGTGGTGTTACCGCGACAAATGTTCGGAGCAGCAATGTTTTCACCAATACACATTCCGCCGGCGCCATCACGGAATCAGGTACCCAGATTACGGTAGACGGTCTATTCAGTTATGATGACAGCATAGATACGAGTCTAACCAACGCCGCAAGGCTTCAGAATGGAAACCCCGATTCTGAAGCGGCTCACGCCTATCGCCGACTCAATACCAATCCTCATGGAGTGAGATTGCATATTGTTGGGTACGCCGCGTCCGCCGTCGGCACGAACTGGTTCTATCCCGGATATGTTTCCGCCGTTACAGAGCCTGTCGGCGCGTCCGTTACCATCCCGGCAAATGATGAAATTACCGACACGGCGGGTAATATTATCGACGATACGGATACCTTTGATTCAGGAGTTGTGGCGGGAACTGCCGGCACCTGGGACATGGACCGGCCTTTCATAGCAACCTATCAGGTTGCTACGCCGACACTTGTCGAAGTTTCCACGGTCGTTTCGCCGACAACCGGCTTGGTGTATAGGCTTGAGTTCCACGTGCTGGATAACTTCGGCGCAGATGACGCCGCATGGGACGTCCTGAATCATCCGAATACATCCGCTAATCAAGGTATTAGAGATACCTCGTTTACCGATCGGCATAATGCTTTCGATATCGGTCGGCTTTCAGATACGACTTTGACAAACGCGTATAACGTATCGGTTACCACCGAAGTAGATAACCCGCTTTTCGGCGGCGCGCCAATAAACATTATAAACGATTCCTACTTCACATTGAATATAAGCTCAGCCGGCCATGGTTGGGATGCTTATGCTTCCCTCCAATTGGAGTATAGTGATACGGCGGGATTCATAACCGATCTTGCGGGGAATCTGATGTTGGCGGCTTTCCCAGCGGTTGCACTTATCGAGCGGGAGCCGCCGGTAATCGACTTGGCTCTTGTCGCAGTCGGCAGTAGAAAGGTGTACATACATTTCACCGAGCCGGTGTTCGGCGATCAGGCCCAGACCTTAGACATCGATGCTGATGATTTTGAATTCCTCTACGATGGTACAACATCAATTGCTTTCGATCTGACGCGTGGAATTGAGGTAATAAGCAGGCAGGAATCGGGAGGCGTAGTGGATGGCGCGATAGACGCTTTCATTTATCTTGTGGATGATCTGACCGAGGATCAGGCTGTCAATGGGATCATCGCCCCAAAAGACAACCAAATTTTTGATATCATTAGAAACTCAATGATATTTACCGATCAGCAGCGGAGAATCACCGATGTTGGTATAGGCGTTGTCGAGCCGATATGGGCAAGCGACGGTTTTCATGACGATACCGCGTTTGGCGGAGTGAGCGCCGCTTTGAGGGATTTTGACGGCACAGGACGATTGCTGGATCAGGACATAACTCTTGAAGCGGGGATTAATGCCTCAACCGCGGAGAATGGTGCGCTGACTCTTTATTACGATATAGATCCACCTGATGAGCCTACGGGCATCTATGGGGATTTCTGGACTCCCTTGTTCATCTCCAGTGAACTCAATGAGTTTTATGCTATCAACTACCAATCGAGGATTCTGCAGTCCTTCAGAGCACAGGCCGCAACCCGGACATATCTCATACCTTCGACAGATAGCGAAATAGAGCCCGGAAAGACTATCGAATTCGTTTTCGCCCTCGGCGATCTTATCTGCGCCCGCATTATAGACCCGGAAGATCCTCGCAGTCTGGCGCCCTGGTTCATACCGATTGATCAGATTACCGCACAGCGCTCCGGTGTAACGATTCTCAACAACCAGATAAATCCGACTTTGGGAGAGGAAACAATTCTAAAGTTTGCTTTAGCCTCGAGAAGCCAGGTTACCGTTCAGGTTTTTAACTTAGCCGGGGATCTGATCGATGTTATTTATCGAGGACCTTTGGCCGCCGGAGAATACACCTATTCCTGGAATGGTACGAATAGATCAGACGAGGTTGTAGCTCGCGGTCTATATCTGATCCGGGTGGTATCATCGGAGTTTGATGAGTATCGAAAAGTACTCGTCGTGAAGTAGAGATACTATAAACAGCTTATCGAGCTTATAAAGGGTTGTTCGAGTAGAGGTAAAGTTCGGGATTGACCATGCAGATAGATCCTACATCCAGGCTCCCTGTATTGAGAATGTCAGTCGGGCTGATCACCAGTTCGATAATCGGCGTCGTATCCGCCGGATCAGCAGGAGCGTCAATCTGCAGCCATAGTATTTGAGTTATCTGGACCCACTCAGATAAATCCAGGACCGTTGGTGCTTCTGTATATACGCTCGACGATTCGTTTATCCCGATTGTTAAATTGTCAGTGCTGAATCTGTTCGGTGCTGCCCCGGTTCCTACGGAAGGATCCTCTTTCACCCATACGGCGAATTCATAGTATCCGGAAACCAGATTCAAACTCTCCCCTCCTGAGCCGGTCGGCCGGTCCGTATCGAACCATGTGAGAGGTAGGCGAAGATGCAAAGGCTCGTCCCGCCGGGTGATCCTGAGATTATCAATATAACCTGACTGAACCCGGTCGGTAATGTAAAAGAAGTCCACGGGACCGGTGGAGGTAAACGTCGATGTAGCAAGCTCGAAAGCATCCGGAAACGCCACAGTTTCGAAAACATCCTCCGGTGTTATTTCGGCGGTTCGGAGATCAACCAATCCTGATGACGGGAAATAGAACCTCAGGATCCTAGCGACATCCGCAATCAAGTCGAAGCGAAGAATATATTTCGCATCCGCAGGATAAAAATCCGTCAATCCCGCAAGACTATAGCTGATAACATCCTCCGGCTCATCAAGGGAAAAATACAAACTTCGGCTGCCCGTTGCCGCATACGCACTTGATACGCCGCCGGATATTGTTCCTGATCCGCCATCAACTGCTGACCAGTCAAGGGAAGGTAAAAACCCAGCGGCGGTTGACTCGAAATCCCCGTCAGGCACCAGATTCCTGATCTCCAGCCTGTAAACAGCCTCTCCGGCGATTCCCACGGGAAGACCCAGCGCAAGCTGCTCGCCAATGTCGGTGACCTCTTCAAAAAGCATATATTCAGTACCGGTGTCTAGCACCCAGCCGTTCGCAAAGCCGCTGTTCGCTATTAAGTTTATTCCGTCGTATTCGGTGAGAATTGGATCCTGTTCGCACGCGGCGAACAGGAGAAATGCCGCGAAGATGAGGAAAAAGAGCCGGATGTAAGTGGGAAGTTTGTTTGTCATGCTTATTCCTGCGATAAAAGTATACACCTTTCGCCGGGTTCTGTCTAAAATGTGCTAGTGTCCCGAATCCTGTGGATTTGGGATCATTACTTAGGAGATCCCGTTCAAAATGAATGTTCAAGATCCGAACATATACCCGGAGTTGGCACTGCCAGAATCTGAACCAGCCATTTCCGTGATAATTCCTGTGTATAATCGATTCAGATTACTATCCGAAGCTGTAGGCTCTGTTTTATCGCAGACTTTCAAGGATTATGAACTCATCCTGGTTGATGATGGATCGGATGACCCTTTGGTCCGTATTTCTCGTACCGGATTGCTTGCGAGCACCGAAGCGCTCACAGAGGCATCCAGGCAAGGCGGTATTAGCTGTACCCTCCCGGCAGGGCTGGAAAAACCCACGAGTTTTCGCTGTTTGAGAATTGATCATACCGGCATGCCGGGAGCTGCTCGAAACAGAGGCGCAGAAGCCGCGCGAGGGCGCTATATTGCGTTTCTCGATTCTGACGATCTCTGGCTTCCAGACAAGCTAAAGCGGCAATATTCATTGATGGAAGGAAAAAAAGAATGCCGAATCAGCCACACGCGAGAGCTCTGGTTAAGAAACGGGAAAACGGTTTCTCAGAAATCTCAGAAGCACCAGCGGGAAGGACAGCTTTTTAATGATTCATTGGTGAAATGTATTGTCGGACCATCAACGGTAATGATGGACCGGAAATTATACCTTGAACACGGCGGATTCCGGGAAGATCTCGAGATAGGGGAAGACTACGAACTCTGGCTCCGAATTCTTGCATCAAATCCCATTTCTTATGTCGATGCGCCTCTCACCATCAAAAGGGCCGGTCACGGCGATCAACTCACCGGGAAATATGGGCACATCGAATACTTCAGAATCCAGGCATTGAAGGATCTGGTTGATCGAGGATCGGTGGCGGCCGAAAATCTCTCCGCAGCGAGAACCGAACTTTCAAGAAAATGTCGGATCTATTCATCCGGATCCGCCAAGCGGGGCAAAGAGACCGACGCAGCGTATTACAGAGAGTTGGCAAATATGTATAGCAAGGACTCCGGATAAATCAATTTTTTTATGAAACCGGATGAGATATATTGCGTATATGTTCTATATACACTGCGGTAAATCGCCGTTATACAAGGAGATCGAACAATCATGAAACTGAAGAAAGTAATATTGTCTTTCTTTATTGTAGGCACACTCGTTTTGTCCGGCTGTGAGTTTTTCGAGAACAATGGAAGCCTTACTTTGAGTTTGACCGATGCCCCGATTGAAAACGATTCGGTTACCGGAGTTTGGATAACCGTTACCGGTATCGAATATCACACCCCCGATGGAGATTGGCAAACCTTCGACGATTATATGTCGACAGGAGCAATCAATCTGATGGCCTTGAATTCCGGCCTTGTTGAAGCCCTCGGTACCGATATGCCTTTGCCTGCCGGTCGATACACCCAAATCCGCTTGCTCCTGGACAATGACGAACAAAAGGCCGGTCCTCCTTCATCACCTGGATGCTATCTCTCCTTCGATTTAGATGGCGATCCGCTCACCGAAGATATAATTGAACCGCTTTTCGTGCCATCGGGAGATACCAGCGGATATAAAGCAACAGGCTCGTTCACGGTTCCTATAAATGGATCGGTAGCAATAACAGCAGACTTCGATCTTCGCAAGGCGGTGGTCGAAACCGGAAATCACTATATCCTCAAGCCGACGATCAGGCTGATTGTAGACGGCGAAGCGGGATGGATTACCGGAGCCGTGGTTTCCGCTGATATTCCTGCCGGCGCGGCAAACATAGTAATCTATGCCTATGTAGATGGTGCGTGGACCGACAGCGAAGCACTGGATCCGGTTGTCGATACCGACAGCAGATTTCCAAATGCTATAACAAGCAGCGCAGTCGCGGATACGGATGCCGAGCACCCGGAAGACTGGTACAAGCTGGCCTTCCTCGACGGCGGCACGTATGATCTTGCTGTGGCCACCTATGACGCAGACGGCGGATTTATCGAAATCTGGGGGTTTTACAATGACGCTGAAGTAATCGCTGCGAAGGGCTCGGCCGTGGAGTTGAGCAACACCACTCTGGTGCTCGTGTTGTAGAGCGCTGCTTCAATCAACGCAACCGCCGCATTTTAGCGGCGGTTTTTTTACCGATCCTAACAAAATGAGTTGACATTAGAACATCACGGACGGATATTTTGTCGCGAGGTGATGACGATGAGCACGTTAAAGGATCTTTCTTACAAACCGATTATCAATGACAGTCCGAAGAAGCTGACTCAGGAACAAATATCATTTTACAATGAAAACGGATATGTCGGACCGTTTCCTATCTTCTCACCTGCAGGAGTTGAGGAAAACCGGCTTTATTTTGACTATCTTCTCAGCGAGCTCAGCAAGCCGGGGGATGGGCGGGATGCTTACGCGATTAATTGCTATCAGACGAGATGCGGAGGAATCTGGGATCTATGTATGAATGAGCAGATACTCGACTATGTGGAAGATTTGGTTGGGCCGGATATCATAGCTTGGGCTTCTCATTACTTCGCCAAGCTGCCGAATGATCCCAAATCTGTCCCTTGGCACCAGGATGCTTCGTATTGGCCTCTGACTCCCGCTCGAACCGTGACTGCCTGGCTGGCGATAGATGATGCGGATAGGGGAAACGCCGCAATGCAGTTTATTCCGGGTACACACAATATGGGGCACATTGAATGGGAAAAGACCACAAAACAGGCCGTACTTGATCAGGAGATTAAGAATATAGAAAGCCTTGGAAAACCAATATATGATGAGATGCCGGCGGGCTGGATATCTCTTCACGCCGATATGCTGGTTCACGGCTCAGAGGCGAATACCTCGAATCGACGGCGCTGCGGTCTCACAATGAGATACTGCCCGCCGGAAGTCCGCGCAATTAACGACGGGTGGGCAAGGCAGTCTATCATTTGCCGCGGAAGCGATCCTGCGAATTATTGGTCTCATTATGAAAGGCCGGCGGGAGATGATCTTTCACTGGAAAATAAACCAAAACCTTACGGCGCGAATTAAAAGAGCGGTTAGTTGAACTCGGCTGCAAGTGCTTCGATCTCTGTCTGAGAAAGAGCGCGAGTGTAGATCCGTAAACCATCAAGAGACCCATTCAAGTTATATTGAGTCCACGGTGAAGTGGTATTTGCTTTTGCTGTCATTATATATAACGGTGATGGATCATTTTTTAATGCAGTAAAATCGAAAGTATCCTCACCGCTTAAAAGACCGTCGCGGTAAACTGAAAGTAAACCCTTGTTGAACACCACTGCGATATGTGTCCACTCAGCGACCGGTATCATGTCATCGAAACGATTGAAATGGTACATGCCTTTGGGATCGACCAGGTAGATATACAATCCGGAGTACTGGGTTCCGACCGCAATCTTTCCCGCGGTAGTTGTTCCTTCCGATATGTCCCACTTGGACAAAATGTATTGGAGCCGCGAGGCCTCCTGAAGGAGAATCCAAAAAGAGAGAGTTAAATCCTCAGCCGCATCCAGAGCTTCAGAACCGCCAATTTCGAGATAGTTGCCCAGGCCGGTCGTTCTAATCGCGGATTGGGAAATCCCGTCGACACCTGTTGCGGCCAGGACGCCGTTGTTCTGTATAATAATATCCGCACCGCCATATACATCTATGTCGTTATCGAACAGCAGCTCTACTTCGAGGCCCGATTCCGGAGTTTCTATAGGTGCGGAGAAGGTTCCCGAGACTATTTTGCTCCGATCCACGGTGAGGTTTCCGTAAGAGGTTTGGATCACAAGGTGATCTTCATCCATGCTGAGAATATATCCGGTTATGTGATCTCCATTCTCGAGAAACAGCTCATCTCCGCATAGCGGACCGATAATGGCAGCCGCGAGAATCGTAAATATAATAACCCTATGCAACGCTGTATGGGAGAAAGAAAACCGTTTCATGGACCGATACTACCATGAGGCGGTTACCGCCTCAAGCTGGTTAGATTCGTTCGCAGACATTATAATCAGAAGCTATGGAGATCAAGATTCAAGGGGCGCGGGAGCATAATCTCAAATCTGTGGATGTCGAGATACAAGATGGTCTGACTGTGGTCACCGGCGTATCCGGCTCGGGGAAGTCGTCTCTCATCTTTGACACTTTGTATATAGAATCAAGGCGCAGATATCTCGAGGCCTTTGGAAGAACGAGCGCGGCGCCTCCCCCTGCAAATGTCGATCGTATTTCCGGGCTTGGCCCGGCTATATCCGTCGGGCAGAACCTTCTGAATCGAAATCCTCTTTCCACGGTTGCCACTGCGTCAGGTCTGCATCCTCTCTTTCGACTGCTTTTCTCTCGCTTCGGATTAAGATTCTGCCCCGATTGCGGTGCCAATCTTCGGGTTCCTTCGAAGGATGAAATAGTCGAAGAGCTCTTTGAGCTCTCGCGGCGAACCGCTATCCGGATCTGGCTTCCTCTCGTCAGCAATGTGGCCGGCAGCCATAGAACTTTGCTCGGAAATTTGAATGGGCGGTATCGAGCCGCGGATATAACGATCGATGGGAAGCCGGGCACGAAGACTGATCTGGATCCTATGTTATGCCATTCGATAGAAATCTTCATCGGGGAGATCGATGGCAATTCAGCGCGGCCGGATGTTCGTATGATGATCGATCATGGGATTGACGCCGGCGCAGGATGGCTTGATGCGCGCTTTGATCGAAAAAAATCTCGTTTCATGTTTTCTCCGGTTTGCGGAGGCTGCGGTCGCTGGATCTCTGATTTAGAGCCGAAACATTTCAAAACCAAATGTACGCG
>JABGPX010000009.1 GCA_018644745.1 Spirochaetales bacterium | reverse complement strand
ATTGTAACACTCGAGAGGCTGCTGGCTCATTTCATCCATACTCTTGAAGAGCCTCTCAAGGCTGATGTAGATACCTTCCAGCTTGGACGGTGGTTTTTAAACACCGGGTTCCCCATCGGTATAAAAGTTCTCGAAAGATCATACGCCGCCGGTTCCCGGAGAGCCGGGCATCTACTCGGCACCTCCTGGAGGCGGAGCGGCAAGCTTCACCGCTCAGAGAGAATCTGGCTTGAGATGTATGAGAATCTCGGAGATCGATTCGCAGCGTTTGAGTTGGCAAAACACTTCGAGCACCGGCGAAAGGATTTCGCAATGGCTGAGAGCCTGGTAAAATTCCTGCTTTCCACTGAAATAGACTCATATGAATATGCGCCAAGGATTGAAAACACCGAGAGCTTGATCCATCGTCTTGAACGTATCAGAAAGAAAGCATCGTTAACCGGTCGGCGACCTAAGAAACCCTGATCCCTTTAACAGCTCTGCTATACACCGCCTCATATGACTCGGCGGCTTTGTCCCATGAGAAACGCTTCGCCATGGCTGACCCAATCATATTTTGGATATGCTCTTTCCTGGTTTCCCAGACGAGAGCGGCCTGCTTCACAGCGTGATAGATCCCGGTTGGTGAGCTGTGTTTAATAAAAAAACCGGTGCCGTCTCCTGAATCCGCGTTGTACGGCTGAACCGTATCCGCAAGACCTCCCGTGGGAGTTACAATAGGAAGGGTGCCGTACGCCATAGAGTACATCTGATTCAATCCGCACGGTTCGAACCTGGACGGCATGAGAAAGAAATCCGAGGCCGCTTCGATACGATGTGCAGTCTCTTCGTTGAAAGTTATAAGAGCATTAAGGTTGTGGTACTTTGCAGAGAGTGCTTGTAATTCTTCTTCTGCCCAGCGTTCTCCCGTACCGAGAACCGCGATTTGTACCGGTATTCGGGCGCAAATTTTCTCCAGGGCTCGATAAGGTGATTTGAGCAGCTCCTCGATCCCTTTTTGCTTAACCAGACGGGTAACTATTCCAATGAGCGGCAGGTCAGGCCGAACATCAAGCCCCAGCTGCTTTTGGATCGCTTCCTTGCACCCACGCTTTCCCGCCATATCCAGAGCAGAGAAGTTATAGGGTAGGTGGGGATCGGAGGCGGGATTCCATATGTGATAATCGATTCCATTTAGGATACCGAGGGCCGGAGGAGTCGAATCTCGCACTGCATCGCCAAACTCCGAGTTTTCGTCTTGCATTATCTCCGCGAGATAAGTTGGTGATACCGTCGTTATCCTGTCCGCGGATCTAAGCCCGGAAAGCAGAAAGCTGAAAGCTCTTCGGCTCTTGCTGGTGCCGAGTAAATCGTTGAAATCAAGACCGGTGCAGCTGGTTTCGTGAAGCGGGAAGAATCCGCGATATTCGAGATTGTGAATAGTCAATATTCCGCCGGTCTTTTTTATCCTGGGGTCGATGATACCCGATCTCCTATACGCGAGAGCCGGCGCGGCGTGCCAATCGTGTACATGCAGAATATCCGGAATCCATTCTAATCGGGTGCATGCGTCAATGGCAGCTCTATAGAGAAAGGCGAATCGCTTTGCGTTATCCGAGTATTCGGTATC
>JABGPX010000111.1 GCA_018644745.1 Spirochaetales bacterium | reverse complement strand
CCCATATTCAGGAGCGCCTTATTTACTGAATAGGAAAGAGCTATTGTTCCGCTTCCGTCTGAAGCGACTTGAATACGAGACTCCAAATCGAGACAAGATGTTAAAAGCAAACATGCGCAGGCAAATGCCGCCGCAAAGGTGGTCCTCATGAATGTCTTCATAGGCTAAGGATTATATAATTTTCCGCGGTCTTATGATACTCCCGTTGTTACATTCATCATGCGAGATGAACCACTGTTTTGCCGAAGCCTCCGGCCTCGGGCGCGGCAAAACTGAAATCCTTCACCGCCGGGTGGCTGCGTAAACGGTCCTGTATTCCCCTCTTTAGCACTCCTTCTCCGTGGCCATGAATAACTTCAAATCCAATCATATTTCCCATGAGAGCCCGGTCAATCTGGCGCTCGAGCTGATCTAGAGCTTCCTGCAGGCGACAGCCTCTCAGATCAAGAGTGAATACCGCGGGATCGGCGCCGGAAACGCGGTCGACCTGGACTTTTGCCTTTTTCTTCTCGCGCGGTGCGGCCGCAGACATCTCGGTTTCCTGCACGGTTATCCTAAGCTTGTCGGTCGCCACTACCCAGTATCCCTTTTTTGCTTTTCTTATTACCGTTCCTCTCTGTCTTGAGGTGCCGACAAGCACCTCCATTCCCGGCTGAACCTCCGGCACAGGCGAGAGCTCCCGCCGAACTTCCTGTATCTCTTCGCGTTCGCGTTCCACGAAACCCTCCATCTCATCGATAAACTCCTTTACCGCACGGGTTTTATCCTTTGTGAGCTCCCCTTCACGTAATTCGCGAACAAGATTTTCCAGCTGCTTTCGGCTGTCCTGCAGCTGCTTCGTGAGCTCCATATACCCTTGCGTTCTCAGTTCAGTCTCGCGCTGCTTCAAGCGGAGAAATTTCAGATCAGTTTCTCGGATTCGTTCGGTTAGATTGCCCTGCTTTTTACTGAAATCTAATTCTTTTTCGTCGAGTTTCCGCTGCTGCTGGGTAATTTCCCGTATAATCTGAGCTACATCGGTGCTTTGTTCATCCAGATATCGCCGCGCAACCTCGAGTATTCCCGCTTTCATGCCGCTGTTCTCAGCAATATCCAACGCATGGCTTTCCCCCGGCAGGCCGGGAACTATTTTGTATGTGGGACGATGAGTTTCGGGATCAAAAGCCACCGAGGCGTTTATAACCCCGGCCTTCGTAAAGCCGTAATTTTTCAAAACACTTTGGTGGGTTGTAGTTACCACCGTGGCATGTATCGAGAGAAAGTGGTCGAGCACTGCCATCGCCAGGGCGGATCCCTCTTCTGGATCAGTTCCCGAGCCAAGTTCGTCAAGCAGTACGAGAGCGTCGGCACCGGCGATGTCGGTAAACCTGGCGATGTTCTTCATGTGGCCGGAATAAGTCGACAATGACTCCTCTATACTTTGATCGTCTCCGATGTCGGATAAAACATGCCTATAAATCTGCAGCCCGGAACCTTCATGAGCAGGGATGCACATCCCGAATTGATTCATAAGCGTAAAAAGCCCTATTGTTTTCAGTGTAACCGTTTTGCCGCCTGCGTTTGGACCGGTAATAATCATTACCGATTCCTCGGTAAGGTACACCTGAATAGGCACC
>JABGPX010000662.1 GCA_018644745.1 Spirochaetales bacterium | reverse complement strand
ACCGGGCGTTCCGCTCGCTTCGAACCGCATCTGTTGGTGCCTCGCGCAACGAAGCACTTGTGCGGGTTGCGAGCCGTTTTCTAATCTCTTCAATGGTTGGCTTTTCTACCGTTCGCCGTAACTCAGCAAGTAGATAGTCTGAAAGAGTCATACCTGCTAGAGCGGCGCGGGATTTCAACCGTCGGTGGATATCATCAGGAACATTCCTGACTTGTATCATTTTCATGTAAAAATGATAGTCGCATGTGCATAACATGTCAAGGCTAACTCGGGATTAACCGGAAATATTCCGAAGACCGTCTCTATGAGCGGATTTGACCGTGAGGTCGTCCTCTGCACTCAATGCGCAGCGGGTTGCAGTCCGGCATTATAGTATTGATACAGGGAGTATAGCGCGTTTTCTTTCAAGTCCTCTTCGGATATTCTTGAGTGAATTCGCGTAGGATATTCTCAGGTAACCTTTGCCGTACCTGCCGAAGGCGTTCCCGGACGGCAATGCAACTCCTGCCTTCTTCAGGATGTAAATACTTATGAATTATCATAGACACAAGAGTTTGGTATGATAGGCCCTCTTCCATTGCCTTTATTTTTAGGTTCCTTATGTCGCGTTCCGATATTCTGATATTCATTCTCTTTTCTTCTTCGTCTATGGGTTCAAATGCTTTCTTCCTCATCGGTTTTCTTATCATCCCATTTGAAAAGCGACATAACAAGAATTCCATAAAAATAACTTGACAGATCATACTTCATGCCATAACATGTCAGACCAGACGATATGTTACCTTTAATGATGCAAAAACCGAATTGGCCATTTCGAGGAAACTCTAATGAAAGATCCTGATCATAATCATGGGCTCGCGACGCGGTGCGTTCACGCCGGGCAGGCCGTTGACGAGGAAACAGGCGCTATTCGGCGACCGATTTACATGAACAACAGCTACGCCAGTACGGACTTCATCGCCGAACCGGGCGACTCGATTGAAGGTGAGGTCTCCAAATCTTTCGGCTATGCGAGGGATGGTAACGCGAACCAGTACTATCTCGAGCAAAAATTACTTTCCATCGGTGGCGGAGATGACTGTGTGGTCGTTTCGTGCGGAGTTGCGGCCAACAACGGCACTTTTCTTACCTTGCTCAGCACAAGCGATCACATGATCTGTTCGAATCCCTGCTATTACAGCGTCCATAAGTTCCTTAAGGAGCATCTATCCGCCCGTTTCGGCGTGCAGGTGACCTTCGTCGATGCGTCGGATCCGGAAAATGTCCGTGCCGCGGTGCGGGAGAACACCAAGCTCATACACCTGGAGACGCCGAGTAACCCGATAACGAGGATCATCGACATCGCAGCGATCGCGGAGATATCGAAGAAGCACGGGGCCATTCTGACGGTAGACAACACCTGGGCCACTCCCGTTTTGCAGCAGCCGTTAGAGCTCGGGGCCGATCTGGTGATCGAGAGCCTTACGAAATATATCAATGGTCACGGCGATTCCCTTGGGGGAGCAGTGGCCGGCAGAAAGGATCTGGTTGATCAGATCCGGATCGAAGGTATGGTGAGGATAGGGCAGCCGATCAGCCCGTTCAACGCCTGGCTCATCATGCGGGGCATGGCAACG
>JABGPX010000834.1 GCA_018644745.1 Spirochaetales bacterium | reverse complement strand
AATCGCCTTTTCTTCCTGGGAGCAGTTTACTTTCACGGAAGTCGCTCTGAGTCCCAGCGCTGCTTCGATTATCCAGGATGAGATAATACCCTGGTACATTGGAGTGTCGATACTATTGTGAAGCTTCACAAGCGCGCTGGATGTAAGATCAAAATAGAGCTTTTCTCTCGTTTCCAGCCCAATCCTGCGCTCCGCCGCTTCGAGTCTGGTTCTCGCAGCGGTTTCGATTCGGCCAACCTGTTCATCGGCGGATGCCTCCGCATCCGCCGCAACTTTCTGAAGCTGATTTGCCGCAGACTTTGCCGTATCCTGGGCTGCATTTTCCGCTTCTTTTAGAATTCGCGCCGATTCTTCCTCTGCTTCAGCTAATATCCCATCAATTATCTGTTTTCGGGGGTTTTCTCCGCTCATAGCTACAAAGATATTCCTATCGCGTTGTTCACCATTTCACGCAAACCGGGTTTACCTTCAAGCTTGCCTGCTCTGTCCGGAATCTCGAGGATCAGCGGAAACTGTTCGGCGAAGATAAAGCGGTCCACTCGGGACCGTATGAGTTCGGCGATCCTTTCGGTGATAACTATTATTCCGATTTCTCTGTCTTCGATTGCTGCGTCGAAGGCATCAGATGCTTCCTGAGGATTGTGAACAATAGCGCCCTCAACTCCCGCGAGATTGAGACCTAGAACTGTATCTTCATCGCCGATGGAAAAATAACGCATATCAGCTCTAAAATTTACCGAGAATCATCAACGCAGTGATAAAACCAAATACGACCAGACCTTCGGCAAGGGCGATAAAAATTAGGGCCTGGCTAGCAATTTCGGGCTTTTCGCCGATGGCTGCCATCGCAGCGGCTCCGACATTTGCAATAGCAATTCCCGCGCCGATTGCACCGAATCCAAAAGCTATTGCTGCCGCAATGAGGCCAAACTTGGCTATTTCGGACTGACCGTCGCTGACCTCAACACTTGCTTCAGCCTCGCCGGACTGGGCTAAAACTCCTGAAACGGAAAATAGGCCGAATATCAGCATAAATCCGATCACCACCAAAAAGCTGAAACTCGCTTTGCGTTTGAAATCCTTCTGTTGTTCATTCATACCTTGTCTCCTTTTGGGGTAGATCGTAATGAGACCGGATTATAAACTCGGCCTGATCCGACGAAATATTTTGAGAAAAACTCATAATAATTTAATCTCAAGGATTGAATCCCGGCGGATAATCCTTCGAGTCCGATTATGAGAACATTTCCGATTACGAGAATGATAATGGGTCCGGGGCGTGCCAACGAGTTCTTTGAGGCCATCCCGGCGATTTGGAAAAAGGCGATTAGAAGAGCCTCATGAGCGATACCCAGCCCCGCGATCCTCATAAATGAGAGCGTATTTGCCAGATAGCCTGAGAAAATTTCTAGGAGCTCCACTATCCATTCCATGAAGAAATCGACAAACGA
Organism: Spirochaetales bacterium; assembly: GCA_018644745.1. Next base: position 8,036 of record JABGPX010000834.1, on the reverse strand, counting down.
AAGAAGGTGAAGTTTCTCATTTTTTCCATTCCTGGAATCGACGATATGTTTGAGCGGTGCCTTGAAAGCTAGTAGTAGTACGGGAATACCGATAAGCAGAAATAGCAGTCTGCTATCAGGCAATTCTTTATAATTGTGAGCGATGAAATACCTGGTCGCCCAGATGCCGGCGGCATAGATAAAGCCGCCGATGATACCCGCTTTATTGTAAAAAAGGTCGAACCAATGCTGCTTCTTTATGAGATTTATCCAGTTCAGTATCAGGCCCATACCAATTACAGCAATACCAAAATAAATTGATATAGCAAGCACATCATAGATTGATGAGACCAGTTCTCCGCCGCTGTGGCCGGACACAATACTATGGAAATCGAACCATAGAGGTTTGATAATCTGAAATCCAAAATACGAGCCGAAAAGAACACCTGCAATAATTCCCGATACACCGCAGTAGCAGAGCAGGGTGAGAAGCTGCTTGATATTATTCTCTTTCTTGTACATCCGCTTTCCAATAAGCCCGGCTAGAAGCAGAACAAGCCCATGACCGGCGTCACCAAACATGAGGCCGAACATAACTAAATATGCGACACTCACAAAAGGTGTTGGATCTATTGATCCGTATGTCGGCACTGCATAGTTATTAACGAGCATTTCAAAAGGTTTGAGAAAGCCGGGGTTTTTAAGCTGAACCGGAACTTCTGAAACCGATTCGTCGGACCCGGAAGGGGCATTCTGCCATTCCAGAAAACAGTCGGAAGCACATGAGGACCGGATAATCGACGTAAGTTCCTTTTCCTTGTTTGCCGGGACCCATCCGGAGAAAAGTATGGTCCTTGTAGTTCGGGAGAAAAAAGATTGGATGCGGCCATAAAGCTGGTTCATCCGGAGGTTTGACCAGAGATCAACCAAAATAACACGCTTGGAACTGACCGCGTCGTGAATTGCCAGATTCACCTCCGCGGATGACTCCTTCAGTGCTTGTATTCTGGAATCCAGATCTGCTGCCGCTTTTTCGCCCACCTCCTGTGGATCATCCTCGAGTTTTACTTCCTGCCATTCATAGCGGTCGAGTATACCGTCGAGTTTCTTCTCGTCCTTTTTCATACTGATGAGAAAAATCTGCCGCAAACCCGGTGATGTTCCAACATCAAGAGAAACCGCCGGGAGACTGCTGACTTCCGAGAAGAGATTCTCAGCGTTTTCCTCGGAGACTGTTCCCGTTTGCATCTGCAGATATGAGTATTGAGAGCTGCCTGTAGGTTTTAGATTCCCGAAAAGCTGCACCTGACTACGAATATCTGAAAGACGCTTTAGTTCCTCTTCATTCAGAGATATCTGGGTATGAAACCCTTTCAGTTCTTCAAGAATGGTATTGACCGTATTCCGACCTTTTTCCGGATCAACAACCGAGAGTTTCTGTATATCCAGCGCCAATTCTTCTCGGGGGTTGAATGGGATGGTAAGAAGCAGTTCTTCAATACGTGTGAGGGTTTCATCTACCGATCTGGATGTATCCGACCGCGACAATGGTTTGAGTTGGCTGCCTTTGTCGCCGGCGAGGGTCTGCAGATTTACAAAATGCATAAGGCCTGCATCGAGGAGTGCCCGCGTTACCGTGTCAACGTCGCTTTCAAGCACAACCGCGATCAGCTGTTTCATCGGTGTTGGAACTATCATAGAAGGTTTTGTATCCTATCTTCATCAAGGCCGTAGAAAATTCCATTGAGTACGAGTTTGATCCTTCGTGTCTCTCTACGCTTTAATATAAAATACGAGAGAATTATCCCGAGTGTAAAGGGATACGCGGTAAGTACCCGCCTTATTTCGAGCGATACCACCTCATCCATGATGCGTTCGAGGATAAGGTGTTTTGTATATTTATTCGCGGATTTTGTTCCGAGCAAGGGAGTCAGGCCACGATATCTACCGGTTATATATTTTTCCACTATCTCCGCGGAATCTCCGGAGGCGAATAGGCCTCGCATTTTCGCGGCATTTGCTCCGTCTTCAACAGGGATCAGCAAAGAAGAGCTTTCCGCGGCTGATAGTCCAATCAAATCCCTAAACCGGAGAATCCTGTCCAAATTTTCCATGTCAATTTCTACGCCCAGAAGTTTTCGAGCAATGTCCCTATCGCCTTTACTGAGATGCGCAGCCGCTTCCGCCAATTGATGATAAAAATGGTTGTCCAGGGCGATTTCAATCCTGAATAATGTGCTGTCTGCTGCAAAATATGCCTTATTGTCATTGAGAATACGCTGATAAGGCGTTCCCGCGAGAGCGCGCACCACAGAATCGATGTCAGGAGCCTCGATGATCAAATCGACAGGCACTTTAGAATATCCCTTGAAAATAAATCTCTCGTCTCGGGAGCTTACTGTTTTCGTGACGGTATTTTCAAACCATAACCGGAGAACCATCTTAAGTGTCTGTATTTCGTTGCGGATGGTGAGAGCATCGACAAAATTAAGCACTTCACCCGAAACAAATTTACGAATCTCAGAAAGATCGGCAATTTCGGCTGTTATCATCTCGTATTCACATGCCTGAATTTTGCGACCAGACTCATACGCCGCGGTGAGATTCTTATAGCCGAATGCGGCGAGGAATGATAGAGCCGATTCTATAGACTCTGATTTTATGAGTCTCGCAAAATCAGCAGTATCGAGAAACCTGCTCATTTTTGTTCGAAGCTTAGCATTTACAGCGGCATATTTGCGGAGGCGAGTTGCCATGGGCTACCGGTCCTGATCTAAATCCGTTTTTACGACTATATCGACAATATCCCGTATGAGTTCTTCAAACTCAGGCTTGTGTTCCGACGGAAAAGCTAGTGCCTTCTCTTTCGCGCCTTTAATCGCGTGTTCATATTGTTCAGCAAAATCACGTTTTGCGTTTTCGATCTTTTCCTGAGCCGAGACTTTTGCTTTTTCTTTTGCTGCGGATATTTCCGCCGAGGCCTTTTTCTCTGCATCAGACCGTATCTGTTCTGCTTTAGCCTTCGCTTCGGAAACCAATGATTCGGCTCGATGCTCCGCATCGAGAATTTCGGTTATTATTTCGAACATAGCGCACAAGACTACCACACAGATGCAGGAGTAGAAAGTGCTGCGATAGTTTTATGTAATGGCGTATTTAGCAGCAAAGTATTATAATGAATCTAGAGGGGGAGGGGAGTACAACCTATCTGGAGTAGTTCCATGGAACCGATACTCGATTCTTCCTGGATGCAGCAGATGATGACCGCCAAAGTCCGGGAAAAATTCATTTATTGTTCGTACCGCGCCGTCGCCCTCGAAATTCCTGCCGGATCTTTGCAGAAAAGTCCATATCACTACAGGATTCTGTTTTTCTCAGAAGAGTCTCATATGCCGGTTCTCAGCCTTAATCTGGAATCTTCTATCCTCGGATCTTATCTCTTCACCGAACATGAGGGGAAAAATCACCTGAATCTTGGACACACTGAAGAGGAACTATCATACGAGGATTTTCGAAAATGGGCTTTGGACCGCGCGGGAGTAGAGCTGCATTAGCTTTGAAAATCCAGCAGAACACCCGGATTCAGGCGCAGATCAGGATCAAAAGCATGTTTTACGTTACTCATCCTCGTTATGTCCTCGGATGAATATTGAATAGACATAAACTGAAGTTTTAAGCGGCCTATTCCATGTTCCGCGGATACACTTCCTCCCAATTCTACAGCTTTATAGGCGAACTCATGATAGAGACGATACCCGGTCTCCTGCTCTTCCAATGATCGCGGCAGTATGTTTACGTGGAGATGGGCATTTCCAATATGTCCGAAGATGCAGTATTCCAACTTCATCCTATTCAATGTCTCGATGTATAAGCTGAGCATCATTCCGAGGTGCTGTTGAGGTACCGCCATATCCGTCCCCACTTTCGTCAGCCTCGGGATGTCTCGCTTACGCCCGGCGATAATCGAGTTGATTCTTTCAGGTAAAGCGTGACGGAAGGCTTTCATCGCATCAATGTCGCTTTGGTCGAATCCGGCCCAGGTAAGTTCTTCAGAAATCTCCGCTTCCGCCAGAAGAGGAGCGAGCTCTTCATAGACCCCATCAATCGTCTCCTCGCTATCCGCCTCAAATTCCAGGTAAATCGCGGTCTTCGCTTCAATGGGAATCTCAGGTATCCCGCCGAGTTTTTGATTTCTGGCGTCTCGAAGCAGCGATAGCGAGTTTTCATCCATGTATTCCAAGGCAGCAGGTCGGAGCTTCAGAAGCCGGGTGACGATTTCCACCGGGTCGTCGGTCGGGGCGAAGAGCACAAGACACAGCCGTGCTTTAGGGATTTCAGTCAGTATTAAATCAATCTCCGTGATAACACCGAGGGTGCCGTCTCCGCCAATAAACAGATCTAATGCATCCATTCCTGCCTTCAGCGGATATCCCGCTGTGTGCTTGGTCGACGGCCACTTTACATCACCGATTTCTACATTGCGAGATCTGCCTTTTGAATCGACTATTTTGAAGTATCCATCTAAGCAGCGTATTTCATCGCGACGTAAATGAACCCATGAGCCGTCGACAAGAGCTATGGTCAAACCTGCGATCCAATCCCGTGTCGGTCCGTATTTCAATGTCCGCGCACCGCTCGCATTGGCCGCGGCCATGCCGCCGACGCTTGCCCCGGTTTCGGTGGGATCCACGGGATAGAATAAATTCGCAGGTGAAATACCATCGCTGTCGAAGTCTCTTGTTCGCAGAGCTTCGTTCAACTCCTCAAGGGTTGTTCCGGCGCCGACCCGGGCCGTCCAATATTGCTCTTCAGGCGCAAGCTGCACCGTTATACGAGGTTTTAGACCGGAAAGGCTTATCAGATTAGGCGAGGCCGGGACCGCTCCGCCGGTAATCCCAGTTCGCGCACCCGAAATGGTAACTTTTTCATTTTTCTTTTCAATCTCCCTAAGAGCTGCGCATACCTCTTCTGTTGTTTCAGGTAAGTAGAGCGTGCCGGGACAAATACCCTCTTTCCGGGATTCATCGGTAAGGTAATCAGAATATGATTCGAGAATTTCAGCTTTCCCGCGCACAACCCGACCCCCGGTTAAGCTTCCCTGGTGCGATATATTAATGACGTTTGACATAACAGCATATTAGCTGAAATTCATCAGAATGAAAATTACCAGACGCCGAGGTTGGACAGCTGCTTTTCGGCTGCTTCGGCCCAACCCTTATTTGCAGCCGGGCTGGCAGGGCTTGGATGCAGGATTCGGCCAAGCTGCAGGTTCAGATCGGAAAATAGGTCCTTTCGTCTCTTTACCAAAGCCTCGAAGCGTTTACCGGCGAATCCGCCTATCCCAATCAGCCACCGCGGACGAAGGGCGAGAATTGTAGACTCAAGATGCCGATCACATGCTTCAAAAAGCCGTATTCGTTCCTCGGCCGGCAGCTTATCAGGCGTTCTATTACGGCCTGATTCTTCCATAAAAACTAAAGGGCAGTAGTTTGAGACAAAATGATCTTGAAAGAAATTATCAGCTGTTCCAAAACGGGAAGAGAAAAGAGACCACAGTCGTCTGCCGCTCACCTCACTGCGCTCACAGGAAAACCCCTGAATAGGCCTTTTCGGATGCTCGATTTTCGGCTTGGAAACATCCGCCGCTACCTCCAGCCAATCCCGGGCAAAGCTTATCTCGCCAAAAGGGATCCCTGTTTGAGCCATTCCCCAAGGGCCGGGATTCATGCCAAGGAATAGGACTTTTTTATCACCATTTCCATATTTGTTGACAAAGATTTTATATGGCTCCCACGCATAATATAGAGGATTGTATACAGCGGCGACAGGCTCGGAAAAATCCAGAACAGACATATCGTTTCGTAGCTTAAGTGCCGCATCTATCAACGATCTCATGGTGATTCATCCTTGTCGGGAATTGGAATTTGGGTCTATCTTGTTTATACTATATCTCAATTGAGGAACAGTAAGGTGGATAAAGACTTAGCACATATACTGGGTGACTGGGAGTACGATTCGAACGAAACGGTTCGCTTTATCAAGGGCGATGACGGCAGACAGATCCTGCAAGTCCGCCTTCCTCTCGGGATAGAGCAGTATGAACTCGACGGCCGGCCGGATGGGTTAAGACCTTTCGGGAGAGAATCCGCGCTTGATGAAATTGAGAACAGATTAAAGCAATTCATCGCTGAACATGGCGAAGACGGCGGTTTCAACATCGATCACAATGATTTCCTCATGGTCCAGAACGAAGGGATTTTGTATTATTACCGATATCTTCTGTTATTCCAGATAGGTGATTATGAACGGACAGCGCAGGATACGAATCACAACCTGCGTCTTTGCTCTATGGTTGAAAAATACTGTACGAATAAAGAAGATCAGCGATCTCTGCTGCAGTATAAACCGTATATAGTGCGGGTAAACGCATTATCCCGTGCAATGCTCCATCTGAGCAACAACGACAAGCCGGAAGCTCTTTCCGCAGTCGAATCTGCAATAGATATCATCAAGACGACTCAGGATGTTTCAACAAGTGTTTTTAAGTTCGAGCGGGACAGATCTCTCGATCAGCTAAAGAAAACTCTTGTGCAGATAAACGATTTCAAAGTCGGAACCCTCGAACAGCTGGAATCCGAGCTTGAGCAGGCTATTGAAAATGAGGACTATGAAGCCGCGGTAGAACTCAGAGACAAAATATCTCATTACAAAGAGCGCGGTCAGGTTTGAGCCCGGCGAAGCATCCCGGCGTGATCGCCGAATTAAGCAGTATAAACTCACCTTCCTTGATTTTCTTTGAGAAGATAATTATCGAGAACATCGATCGAATGGTAGAGATTGCAGAATCACCCGAGCGTCTGTGGCCTCACATCAAAACCCACAAATCCCCAGCGATTGTGTCAATCCTGCTGCAAAAAGGCATAAGCAGCTTCAAATGCGCTACTATCGCCGAAGCGGAAATGCTCGCCTCGACCGGCGCAAAGAATGTGCTGATTGCTTACCCCCTTGTTGGTCCTAATATTTCCAGGTTCTCGTCGCTTATTTCTCTATTTCCCGATACTCGATTTCATGCTCTCGTGGATTCAGAAAAGGCTGTGAGCCTCCTGACAAACGAGCTAACTTCGCGAGGTCAGAGCGCCGGCGGGTTTGTGGATATCGATGCCGGCATGCGCCGCACCGGGGTACCCATGGAGAAAGCGGCTGCTGTATATAGAAGTCTTTCTTCATCTAATGCGCTCTCGGTTTCGGGACTGCATGTATACGACGGTCATAACACGCAGCAGGATCCGGAGGAGCGACAGGCGGCGTGCGATCTATGCTATCACCGCGTAGAGGAACTTAAGAGGGATTTAGAAGAAAGGGGTTTGCAGGTCCCGCACATGATCTTCGGAGGCACGCCAACATTTGCGTGTTATGCCGGTATACCGGACACTGACCTCTCGCCGGGAACCGCGGTGCTTTACGACTGGGGCTACTCGGAGAGGTATCCTGATTTGCCATTTGAGCCCGCCGCGCTTGTGCTCGGCCGGGTAATCTCTATATCCGGCAATAAGCGCTTCACTCTCGATGTCGGATCAAAAGCAATTGCCACAGATCCGGCAGGTCAGAAAGGCCTTATCGTAGAGTTTCCTGATGCGGTACCGATTTCTCAAAGCGAGGAGCATTGGGTTTTCGAGAGCGATTCCGATCCGAAGCTGAGATCCGGTGACACCGTAACTATTATTCCTACCCATATATGCCCCACAGTGAATTTGTATGAAGAGGCACTTCTCATCGGCGACGGCGGGAAGGTAATCGACCGGTGGCCGATAGTCGCGCGCTCGAGACGTTTAACTATTTAGGCTGCCCGTAATATGCCTGCGGACCATGCTTTCGGAGGAAATGCTTGTCCAGCAGTTCCTGTGGAGCGTTGGTTAGCCGCGGATTCAGCTGATACGACCTATATGCCATTTTTGCCACTTCCTCGAGAACAACAGCGTTTTCAACGGCCGTTGCGGCGTCTTGTCCCCATGTGAAGGGGCCATGGTATGGAAGCAGTATGCCGGGAACCGCAAGAG